>CAZCWA010000248.1:0-7488 GCA_964502265.1 uncultured Myxococcaceae bacterium
CCTCCCGCAGAAGACCGGCAACTTCACCTTCCGCGTGGACGAGCTGCCGGTCTTCGGAACCGGTGATGCGCCACTGTCGTGCCCGCAGCCGGATCAGCAGACGACCTGGAAGCTCTGCACCAGCTTCCGAACCACCAGCTTCACCGAGTGCACCAGTGACTCGTTGGTGTACAAGTCGAACACCCGGCCGCTGGAGATCACCTGGGACAGCCGGCCCCCTGCGGCGCCCAGCTTCACCAACCTCACCGCGCTGGATGGGGCGGTGTCGGTGGCGGTGAACACGGACGGGGACACCGAGTCGGTCCGCATCCAGGCGACCTCGGAGAGCGCGGCGACGCGCACGGTGACGCTCTCGGCGCGTCCCTTCACCGGGCGGCTGTCGAACCTGCAGAACGGGGTGGAGTACGAGGTGACGGCGATCGCGGTGGACGGGGCGGGCAACGAGAGCCCCGTGTCGGAGCCTCAGTCGGTGCGGCCGGTGACGACCTCGGGGTTCTGGCAGAAGTACAAGGAAGCAGGCGGGGAGGAGGAGGGTGGGTGCTCACACGCCGGTGGCGGCGCGCTGGTGTTCCTGTCGGCCCTGTCCCTCGCGCGGCTCGTGTGGAGGAAGCGCTCGTGAAGATGATCCCCTGCGCCGCGGCGCTGGCCGTGGCCCTGCTCGTCGCGGCCCCGGCGTCCGCGCAATACAACATCGCGGAGACCCCGCGGAACGGCGCCATCCGGCTCAAGCTCGGCGGCTACAACCCGCGCACGTCGATCGACGCGGCCGTGGCGAACGGGAACCCCTACGAGGAGACCTTCGGCCGGTCCGGCATGCTCCTCTTCGAGGCCACCTACGACCGCTACCTCTGGCAGGGCTTCGGCGCGTTCGGGCTCGGGCTGACCGCGGGCTACGCGGAGAAGTTCGGCCACGCGTTCGCGGACGGCGAGGTCACCGAGGTCCCCACCGCGCTGCGCGTCTTCCCCGCGCGCTTCGACGCGCTCTACAACTTCGACTATCTCTCGCGCGAGCTGGGCATCCCGCTCGTCCCCTACGGGCGGATCGGCATCGCGTACGTCCCCTGGCGCATCACCAAGGGTGAGGACACCGAGGTCTTCAACGGCCAGCGCGCCCAGGGCGGCCGCTGGGGCTGGGGCTACACCGGCGGCATCGCCTTCCTCATGGACGTGCTCGATCCCAGGCTCGCGCGCGACTTCGACAGCGGCGTGGGCGTGAACCACACCTACCTCTATGCGGAGTTCGCCTCGCTGTTCGCCAACGGCTTCGGCTCCTCGGGCATCGACCTCTCCAGCCGCTACTGGACCTTCGGACTGGCCTTCGAGATCTAGGCCGTCCCGCCGGGTGCCGCGATGAGCCAGACGACGAAGGTGAAGGTCCTCTACTTCGCCGCCGCGCGCGAGCGGGTGGGGACGGACGCTGAGGCTTTGGAGGTCTCTTCCGGCGCCGGCGCTGGCGCGGGCAGCGGCGTGACGGTGGCGGACGTGCTGGACGCGGTGTCGCGGGCGCATCCCTCGTTCGCGCACCTGCGCCCACACGTGCGGGTGGCGGTGAACCAGGAGTTCTCCCATCCGGAGGACCCGGTGCCGGATGGCTCGGAGGTCGCGATCATCCCGCCGGTGGCCGGCGGTTCGCAGGCGGCGTCCTCGCACTTTCGCGTCCTCGAAGAGCCGCTCTCGCTGGATGCCGTGGTGCGGTGTGTGTCCGGCCCGGGGATGGGTGGGGTGGTCACCTTCACCGGCGCGGTGCGCAACGAGACGAAGGGCCGCGCGGTGGTGAAGCTCGACTACGAGGCGTACGTGCCCATGGCCGAGGCCAAGATGGCGGAGATCGCCGGCGAGGCGCACGCCCAGTGGCCGGGGACGCGGGTGGCCATCCACCACCGGGTGGGGACCTTGCTGCCGGGGGAGGTGGCCGTGGTCATCGCCGCGGCCGCGCCCCACCGGGAGGCCGCCTTCGCCGCCTGCCGGCACGCCATCGAGCGGCTGAAGCAGGACGTCCCCATCTGGAAGAAAGAAACGTTCGGGGACGGCGTGGTCTGGGTGGGCCTCGGTCCCTGAACTGTTGTAGTGTCCCCGGCGATTTCAACGCCCGCTGGCCGGAACACGACAGGGCGTGTTCGCACAGGAAGGTTTCCCCATGCATTCGTTGAAGTGGAATGCGCTGATTGCCGCCGTGGCGGTGACCGCGCTCTTCTCGGTGGGCTGTCCCGGGAAAGTTGAGACCCCGGATGCGGGCACGGTGGAGGACGCAGGGATCGAAGACGCCGGCGTGGTCGACGTGGGCGATCCCAACATCTTCCCCTGCACGTCCGATCAGGAGTGTGAAACCGGGTTCCGGCCCGGCACGGTCTGCGACGACATCGACGGGTCGGACACCTTCGGCATCTGCATCGATCGGTGCACCCGGGACGAGGAGTGCGGCCGCTACCAGCAGGGCCTTCGCTGCCAGGAGACCACCGGTCACTGCGTGCTCGGCCGTGGTTGCAGTACGGACACCAACTGCCCGCCGCCCAACTACGATCCGACCGACTATTGCAACCCCAACATTGGGCCCGGCTGCCGGTGCGTGACCGAGGATCACCCCTCTGGTCTGGGCGGTGTCTGCCGCCGGCGCCTCACCACCTGCGATGAGTGCGAGTTCGACGAGCAGTGCGGAAGCGGTGCCATCTTCGATCCGCAGGGCCGGTGCCGCCCGCTGCAGGGGGATCCGGACGGGCTCCTCCCCGACGGTGGCGTGCGCAAGTACTGCTTCCAGCAGTCCGTCTCCGGAACCATCGCAGGGTGCCCCGGGTGTGGCTTCGAGATGACCAGCGAAGGTCTCTGCGTTCCCCAGAACTCCTGCTCCCAGATCGGCTGCAGCACGGATGTGGACTGCCCCTTCGGCTCGGTCTGCGGGACCTCCGGCGCGTCTTGCGGCCTCTGCGAGCCCAGGTGCTCGTGGAACTTCGATACCAAGAAGGAGAACCCGCCGGGGTGCCGCCCGGGCTTCAGCTGCTGGGTGGACGCCGAGAACCTGAGGCCGGACTCGCCGTTCTTCGGCGCCGGCCGCTGCCGCCCCGCGTGCGAGACGAACGAGCAGTGCGAGCAGATGGATCCCAGGCTCGAGTGCCGCGCCGAGCAGCTCGCCGGCGGTGGCGAGTCCGCCAAGCGCTGCCGTCCCAAGGGCGAGTGCATGGACGACTTCGAGTGCCCGCAGCCGCAGCCCGGCGACATCTACCTCGGCTACTGCGACCGCTCGACGTTCACCTGCAAGAACGACTGCCGCACCGGCATCGACCCCACCACCGGCCAGGACTACGACGACTGCACCTCCGGCTATAAGTGCCTCAACAAGGGCGGCACCAACGTCTGCGAGCAGATGACCTGCCTCGAGCAGGGCGGCGCGCGCATCGCGTGCCCCACCGCCCACTTCTGCTGCGGCGAGGACAAGAACGGGGACGGCGTGGCGGATCCGTGCCCCAGCAGCGGCCTCAATCAGGACCAGTGCTACCTCGCGGATCGTCCGCCGTTCTGCCAGACCTGTGAGAGCCACGCGGACTGCGACGGGCTGCCCAACCCGTCCGGGTCGATCCTGCCGCACCGGTGCATCCAGCTCCCGCCCCGGCCTGACATGAGCCCGGGCGCCACCATCTGCGGCATCGCCACCCACAACGATTGGGCGGTGGACGCCTCCAACGTCTCCCGCGCGCACCGCGGCTGCCCGGCGAAGTACACGCCGGTGCCGCTGAAGCAGCGTTGCGAGACCAGCGCGGACTGCGGTCCGAACGGTCTCTGCGAGGCGGATCCGTACGAGAAGGGGCCCGAGGGCGAGGACATCCTCACCTGCGTCTGCACCGCGGACGGCACCGGCACCAACACGTCGATGTGCCCGTCGGACCCCGACAACGGGATCATCGGCTACTGCCGCCACGCGCCGGCGGGGACGCTGCAGTACTGCCTCTCCTCGGTGGTGTGCATGCCGGGCGGTAACTCGATCTACACGACCGATCACTTCGGCTGCGGCATCCCCTAGCGGGATCGCGGTGAGGTGATGGCTGCCCCTTCGCGGGCGGCAAGACGACGCCTCGGGCCCTCCGCCCGGGGCGTTGTCGTTTGCGGGTTCAGGGCGAGGGCAGGCTGAGCCGGACGTCGCGGAACGCCAGCCAGACCACGAGCGCGGTCAGCAGCAGGAAGCCCACGAGGTTCACCACGGTCAGCAGCCGCGGGGGCACGGTACGGCCGGTGAGCGACTCCACGGTGAGGACGAGCAGCTTGCCGCCATCGAGCCCGGGCCAGGGAAGCAGGTAGAAGAGCGCGAGCGCGAAGGAGAGGTGGACCCCCATCCGCCACAGTGCGTCCCAGCCCAGCGGTGCGGGATCCTCGGCGCGGCGCTCCACCCGGGCGGTGGCGGTGAGCTCCGCGCCCGGACGTCCGAGGACGACGCGCCAGGCCAGGGATGCGCCCTCGCGCAGAAGCCGGCCCAGATAATCCACCGCGCGCCCCATCGCCTCGTCCACCGGGTGCTCGCGGTAGACGTACTGCTGGCTGATGCCGAGCCGGCCTGCGCCCTCCGCGTCCGCGCCGGGCACGACCGACTGGCTGAGGCGCTCGTCTCCCCGCTGGATCTCGAGCACCAGCGCGCGGCCCGGGTTGTCCAGCACCGCCTCCACCAGCTCGCGCCACTCGGCGAGGGGCTGCCCGTCGATCGAGACCACCACGTCGCCGGGCCGGAGCTGCGCGCGCGCGGCGGGCGAGCCGGGATCGACCGTGCCGAGCGTCCGCGGGACGGGGACGTGGGTGCCGGAAGCGAACAGCCACACCAGGATCCCCAGCGCCACCAGCAGGTTCACCGCCGATCCGGCGAGGAGCACCGCCGCGCGCTGCCACACCGGATGCGTCCTCGGCGAGCGGTCGGTGCGGTGGGGGTTCATGCCCTCGATGACAGCGTAGCCCCCGAGCGGAAGCGCGCCCAGCCGCCACTCGAAGTCGCGTCGCTTCACCGTGAGGATGGGCGGCCCGAAGCCGAAGGAGAAGCGTGAGGCCCGCATGCCGAAGAGCCGCGCGACGACGAGGTGTCCCAGCTCGTGCAGCGCGATCAGCAGTCCCAGCGCGAGCAGCGCCACGAGGTAGCGCAAGGGCGGCCTACGGCTTCCGGCGCTGGCCGGTGGGATGGAGGGTGACGATGATGCGGTCCACCGTGAACGGTGAGAACTTCGGCGGGGCCATGGCCGGAGCATTCCATTGAAGGGGAACGGCGAGAAGGTGAGGATGCCGCCGATGACGTCCGAGAGAAGCCGCCGGAGTTCGTGGACGCGCGCGCGCCTGGCCGTCGTGCTGTTCGCGGTGGGGCTCGGCGGGTGCTTCCTGAGCGAGGTGAAGGAGGGCGACTACGCCTTTCGCGCCGAGGAGATCCTGCGAGACGACTGCGCGCTGCTCGCGGAGCCGGATGCGCTCTGGGATGGGCGACTGCGCGTGGCGGGGCAGATCGTGTGGATCGACTCCGCGCTCTTCGGGATGGAGCTCGCGGGGCAGTACAAGTCCGATGGGTCCGGCTTCCTCGTGGACGGCAGCGCAGCCAACGTCGAGTTGCCGGCGCGGGGCGGGACCTGCACCTTCGAGTCGCTCTCGGTCGGCGTGGACGCGCAGATCGACGGGCCCACCACCTTCGGCGGCACCTTCCGGCTGCGGACCACCGCCGGCCCCGACGAGGAGTGCACCTGCGAGCTGTGGACTCGGTTCACCGCACAACGGCAGGGGACGTAGCCCGGGCGCAGGACCCTACCCGTGATTGCCACCCGGGTCCGGTTCGCCGAGCCTCACCCGGCTCGCGTGCGCTCATGCCGCGGCACCCAGGGGAGGTCTTCGAATGAGTGGATTCGACGGGAGGGTCGCGCTGGTCACCGGTGGTGGCTCGGGGCTGGGCGAGGCGATCGCCAGAATGCTGGCCTCTCGGAAGGTCAAGGTCGTCGTCTCGGACATCAAGGTCGACGCTGCGCAGCGGGTGGTGAAGGAGATCACCTCGGCGGGCGGCACCGCGGACGCCTTCGAGCAGAACACCGCCAAGCCGGAGGACAACGATCGCGCGGTCGCCCACGCGGTGAGCAAGTACGGCGCGCTCCACTACGCGGTGAACAACGCGGGCATCGGCGGGGCGCAGGCGCCGGCGGGGGACGTGGACCTCGAGGACTGGAAGCGCGTCATCGACATCAACCTCAACGGCGTCCTCTACGGGATGCGCTACCAGATCCCCGCCATGCTGAAGGCGGGCGCGGAGAAGTGCGCGATCGTGAACATGGCGTCCATCCACGGGATGGTCGCCGCGATCGGCAACGGCGCGTACACCGCGGCCAAGCACGGGGTGGTGGGGCTGACGAAGAACGCCGCCGCCGAGTACGGGCCGAAGGGGCTGCGAATCAACTGCGTGGGCCCGGGCTACATCGAGACGCCGCTGCTCACGCAGTTGCCTGCGGCTCAGAAGGAGGCGCTGGAGGGGAAGCACCCGCTCGGAAGGCTCGGGCGGCCCGAGGAGGTGGCGGCGCTGGTCTGCTTCCTGCTCTCCGACGAGGCTTCGTTCATCACTGGCGCCTACTACCTGGTGGACGGCGGCTACACGGCGATCTGATCCGGGGCGCGGGGTTGTGCGCGGGCGGACGCGTTCCTACAACGGAGGTCCACGTCCGCCTCGCCCACCCGGAGCCTGCGCATGATGACCCGCCCGAACGACCCCTCCGTCCCGCACGGCAAGCCGCAGAAGCAGATCGACTCGGTGATGGACGAGCGGCGCGTCTTCCCGCCGCCGCCGGACTTCGCCGCGCGCGCCCACATCCGGAGCATCGAGGACTACCGGCGGTTGTGGGACGAGGCCGCGCGCAACCCCGACGCGTACTGGGGTGAGCGCGCCCGCGAGGAGCTCTTCTGGAAGGAGCCCTTCTACACGGTGCTCGATTGGAAGCCGCCCCACGCGCGCTGGTTCGTGGAGGGCAGGACGAACCTCGCCTGGAACTGCCTCGATCGGCACCTCGAGCAGCGCGGCGACAAGCCGGCCATCCTCTTCGAGGGCGAGCCCGGCGAGCAGCGGACCCTGACCTATCGGCAGCTCCACGCGGAGGTGTGCCGGTTCGCCAACGGGCTGCGGTCGCTCGGGGTGGGGAAGGGAGACCGCGTCGGCATCTACCTGCCCATGGTCCCCGAGGCCGCGGTCGCGATGCTGGCCTGCGCGCGGATCGGCGCGGTGCACTCGGTGGTCTTCGGCGGCTTCTCCGCGGAGGCGCTGCGCGACCGGATGAACGACGCGGGCGCGAAGGTGCTCGTCACCGCAGACGGCGGCTTCCGGAAGGGCGCGGTCGTCCCGCTCCTGCAGCACGCGCGGGAGGCGGTGGCGCAGACCCCGGGCGTGGAGAAGGTGGTGGTGCTCGGCCGGCTCGGCGCTTCGGTTTCGCTCGAGCCGAAGGAGGTGGGCTGGGCGGAGCTGGTGGCGGATCAGCCGGCGTGGTGCGAGCCGGAGTGGGT
>CAZCWA010000249.1:0-7464 GCA_964502265.1 uncultured Myxococcaceae bacterium
CAGGGCCGCATCCACACCTCCACCGTCACCGTGGCGGTGATGCCCGAGGCCGAGGAGGTGGACATCCAGGTCAACGAGGCGGACATCGAGATGCAGGTGATGCGCTCGACGGGCGCCGGCGGCCAGAGCGTGAACACCACCGACTCGGCGGTGCGCCTCACCCACAAGCCCTCGGGCATCGTGGTGAAGTGCCAGCAGGAGAAGAGCCAGCACAAGAACCGCGCGATGGCGATGAAGATGCTCCGCGCGAAGCTCTACGAGATCGAGCAGGAGCGCATCCGCAACGAGCGCGACAGCCTGCGCAAGGGCCAGGTGGGCACCGGCGACCGGTCGGAGAAGATCCGCACCTACAACTTCCCGCAGGACCGGATGACCGACCACCGCATCGGCCTGACCCGGCACAACCTGCCCTCGGCCATGTCCGGCGACATCGAGGACCTGCTCACCGCGCTGCGCACGCACTACCAGGCCGAGGCCCTCCGCCAGCAGACCCAGAGCGGTCCCGGCGGAGGCCGCACGCAGTAGCCGCGCGCGCCGATGGATTCGTGGACCATCCGCAGCGTCCTTCTCTGGACCACCGGTCACTTCGAGAAGAAGGGCGTGGACTCGCCGAGGCTCACCGCCGAGGTGCTGCTCGCGCACGTGCTCGGGTGTGACCGGGTCCGGTTGTTCATGGACCTCGACCGGCCGCTGAGCCGGGACGAGCTGACGGCGTTCCGGGCACTGATCGAGCGGCGCCTGTCGGGCGAGCCTTCGCAGTACCTCACCGGCCGCCGCGAGTTCTACGGCCGCACCTTCCACGTCGATCCGCGGGTGCTCATCCCCCGCCCGGAGACGGAGCTGCTGGTGGAGGCCGCGCTGCGCGAGGTCCCGAAGGACGCGCCCGCCCGGCTGCTGGACGTGTGCACCGGAAGTGGCTGCATCGCGATCACGCTGGCCGCGGAGCGTCCGCAGGCGCAGGTCTGGGCCACGGACGTCTCTGCAGACGCGCTGGAGGTCGCGCGGGGCAACGCGGAGCGGCTCGGGGTGCAGGAGCGGGTGCAGTTCATCCAGGGAGACCTGCTCGCGCCCCTGTCCCCTGCCGAGCGGTTCGACGTCATCGTCTCCAACCCGCCGTACATCGCGCGGGGGGCGATCGAGGGGCTCTCGGCGGAGGTGCGCAAGGAGCCCCGGCTCGCGCTCGATGGGGGGCCGGACGGGCTGGACGTGGTGCGCAGGATTACCGCCGGGGCCCGCGCGTTCCTCAGGCCCGGCGGGCAGCTTGCAATGGAGATCGGCGAGGAACAGGGCGCGGCGGTGAAGGGGCTCTTCGAGGCAGCGGGCTTCGGGGACGTGCGGGTGGAGAGAGACCTCGCGCGGCTGGATCGCCTCGTCATCGGACGCGCGCCCGCGGCGGATTGACCACGGGGCTGCCTGCCCGCGTGGCCGCCAGGAGAGATACGGTTCATGGACAAGATCATCGTCAAGGGCGGCAACCGGCTGGTGGGCGAGGTGTCTGCCTCCGGCGCGAAGAACGCGGCGCTGCCCATCCTCGCCTCCTCGCTGCTGGCGGACGGCGAGCACACCTTCCGCAATGCACCGGACCTCGTGGACGTGGGGACGATGCTGAAGGTCCTGCGCACCATGGGCTGCGAGGCCGAGCGGCTCACCGGCCGGCACAAGTCCACCGTCCGCATCGCGGTGGGCACCAACGGGAAGACGATCCACCCCGAGGCGCCGTACGACCTGGTGAAGACCATGCGCGCGTCGGTGCTGGTGCTCGGGCCGCTGGTGGCGCGGTACGGACGGGCGCGGGTGTCGATGCCCGGCGGCTGTGCCATCGGCGCGCGTCCCATCGATCAGCACCTCAAGGCGCTCAAGGCGATGGGCGCGGAGATCACGCTGACCGAAGGCTACGTGGAGGCCACGGCGAAGAAGGGGCTGCGCGGCGGCGCCTTCACCTTCGACATGATCACCGTCACCGGCACCGAGAACGCGATGATGGCGGCGGCGCTCGCGAAGGGCCGCACGGTGCTGGAGAACGCGGCGCGCGAGCCGGAGATCGAAGAGCTCGCGAGGGTGCTCAACAAGATGGGCGCCCAGGTGAGCGGCGCCGGCACCGACGTGATCACCATCGACGGGGTGGAGACGCTGCGCGCGGTGGACCACGCGATCATCGCCGATCGGATCGAGGCCGGCACGCTGCTGGCGGCGGCGGCGGTGACCGGCGGGGACGTGTTCGTGAAGAACGCGGTGCCCGAGCACCTCGAGGCGGTGATCCAGAAGCTGCGCGATGCCGGCTGCGAGGTGCAGGTGCGCGACGGCGGCATCCGCTGCAAGGCGCCGAAGAAGCTGGAGTCGGTGGACATCGTCACCCGCGAGCACCCGGGCTTCCCCACCGACATGCAGGCCCAACTGATGGTGATGATGACGGTGGCGAAGGGCACCAGCGTCATCTCGGAGAACATCTTCGAGAACCGGTACATGCACGTGGCGGAGCTGCACCGCATGGGCGCGGACATCACGGTCCAGGGACACACCGCGGTGGTGAAGGGCGTGGACCGGCTCTCGGGCGCGCCGGTGATGGCCACGGACCTGCGCGCGTCCGCGTCGCTGATCCTCGCCGGGCTGCGCGCGGAGGGCCGCACGGACGTGAGCCGCGTGTACCACCTCGATCGCGGCTACGAGCGGCTGGAGCGGAAGCTGCGAGCGTTGGGCGCGAACATTCGGCGCGTCAAGGCCTGAGGCCGGCCTCCAGGGGTTGCGCCAGCAAAATCGGCGGGCCTATGATCGACGCCTTCCTACCCACCGGGCGACCTGCCCTCTTTCAAGGAGCGTGTGTTTCCAATGGACTGCCCTTCATGCAACGTCGAGATGTCCGAGCTGGAGGGCGACGACACGACGCTGCGTAGGTGCATGGAGTGCGGCGGCCTGTGGATCGACGTGGCCGACCTCAACCGGATCCTCCTGCACAACGGCCTGCCCGGGCTCGAGAGCCTCGGCGGCAAGGTGAACCAGGACGCCCTCACCGGCCAGTGCCCGGACTGCCAGGTGGATCTGGTCACCATCGAGGGCGGGGAGCGCCAGAACCCCATGAACTACGAGACCTGCGAGTCGTGCGGGGGGATCTTCCTCGAGTCCGACTTCAAGGGCATCTCGGACGCGCCCGCGGCCTTCGCGGAGATCGTGACCTTCTTCAAGAAGTTCAGCGACCGCCGGAAGAGCGCCGCCGGGTAGCCCGGTCCGCGCCGGCCTCTACATCCGGTCGCGGAACGACTGCTTCATCTCCGCCGGCGCCGCCCCCTCGATGGAGAGGGTGCGCCCGGCAGCGCCCTCTTCGCGCGCGGCCTCGGTCCGCCGGACCCGGAGCGTGGTGCGGCCCTTCCCCGTGTCCAGGGTGAGCCGGTTGCCGGCGGCGTCGTACTCGCCGCTGCTGCTCTGGCCCTTCTGCGCCGGGTCCCACGGCTCGTAGACGAAGCGCCAGGTGCCGTCGAAGTAGAAGGAGAGGAAGCGGTCCGGGGCGCCTTCGCTGCCGGCGAACCAGGTCCCCATCAGCGCCGCCTGCGCGCGGTCGTACTTGAGCCTGGGCGCCAGCCACGGGCCGTTGAGCGCCTTGCCCTCGCTGTAGAAGACGATGTCCGAGATGCACACCGGCGCCTTCGGATCCGCGGCGTGGAACTGGTCGAGCACCTCCACCGTGAACTGCTGGCCCACGAGCGGCGGGTTGAGCGCCACCACCTGCTGCCCGCGCTGATCCGCCAGGGTCAGGGTCTGCGCGCCGGCCGGCCCCTTGATGGCGAGCTTCTTCGCGCGGGAGAACTCGGAGAACGACGCGTCGTCGAGGCCGTTGCCGGTGTAGATGCGGACCTCGTCTATCCGGATGGGGCCCTTGAAGCCGAAGGTCAGGTGATCGTCCAGCGGGTCCGAGGTGGGCGTGCACCAGGCGGTGGTCTCGCGCCCGTCGAGCAGGTTGAGCGGCTGGTAGAGCGTGGGCCGCGAGTCCTTCTTGAAGTAGCCGGTGGCCTGCGCGTAGCCGATGGGCGCCTGTGCCTCCGCCACGCCGGGGAGCAGCGCGGACAGGGCCAGGCAGAGCGCAGTGGAGGGGATGACGCGTCGCATGAGGCCGATGATGCCGCTCTTCTCCTCCGCATCAAAGCCCGGGCGCCCGAAGCGCCGCAGTGGGATGAATCGTCCGCCCCCACGGTTGACAGCGGGCGCCGCGCGGGCTGAAGGGCGCAGGAGCCGGCGCTTTTGCCGTGGGAGAGGACCGGATGAAGAGGCTGGCAGCGGGGCTGATGTGCGGCGCGCTCGCGTTCTGGACGGCGGGGTGTCCCCGGAAGGACGACGCGCCCCCGGCAGAGGCGCCGGCCGCCCCTGCCGGTCCCGAGGAGTTCGCCGAACAGGAGCCCAACGACCGCCCGGATCAGGCGCTGGTCCTCACCCGCTCGGCACACGTGGTGGCCGCCCTGGCGGCGGAGGGCGGAGGTGCGGACGAGGATTGGTACGCGCTGGACGCGCCCGCCTCCGGGCCGGTGGTCGTGGACCTCTCCGTCTCCGGGATCCCATCGGTGGACCTCGTGGTGGGGCTGTTCGACGCGGACAGGAACCCGCTGCTCTCGCTCAACGCCGGTGCAGAGGGCGAGGGCGAGCGCTTCCCCAACCTCGGCGTCACCCGCCGGGTGCTGGTCCGGGTCGCGGCGGCGAAGAAGGGCCAGGGCGGGGCCTACACCCTCACCGCGCGCTTCGGCGAATTGCAGCCCGGCTTCGAGTCCGAGCCCAACGACCGCGCGGTGGACGCCACCCCGCTGCAGCTCGACGCGCCGGTGCAGGGCTTCCTTGCCCATGGCGCCGACGTGGACTTCTTCCGCATCGAGCTGCCGGGCCCCGAGCCGGAGCCGGAGCCGGAGCCGGAGCCGGAGCCCGTCCCAGAGCCAGAACCGATCCCCCAGCCCCTTCAGGTCGAGCCGCCTCCTCCCGGGGACGCCGAGCCCACCGAGCCCACTCAGCCGACCGAGCAGTCGGAACCGTCGGAGCCCTCCGAGCTGCCCCCGCCACCGCCTCCGCCGGCCGAAGCGCCCTTCCCCGAGCCCGAGCCGATGGGCGGCGCGCTGCGCCTGGAGCTGACGGCGGTGCCCGGGGTGCGTCTGGAGGTGGCGGTCCTGACCGAGGCCGAGGCGCCGCTCATCGAGGTGAAGGCCAGCGCCGAGGCGGAGGGCCTGACGTTGCGGAACGTGGGCTACCGCCGGAGCGATCGGGTGCTCTACGTGGTGGTGAAGAGCGCGTGGAGCGGGACGGGCAAGGCGGCCCGCCGCGGGTTCGACGCCGAGACGCCCTACACGCTCTCCGTCTCGCAGGAAGCCGCCGGCGCCAACGCCGAGTTCGAGCCCAACGACGAGCCGGGGCGCGCCACCGTGCTGCCCACCCACGGCTACCGGGAGGGCTTCCTCTCGCCGAAGACGGACCAGGACTTCTACGTGCTGCGGACGGAGGGACCCGTGCTGGCGCAGTTCCAGCTCTCGGGGGTGGAGCGGGTGGACCTGGCGCTGGAGGTGGTGCGTCCGAAGGAAGGCGGCGGGGTGGAGACGCTCCTGCGCGCGAACGACGGCGCGGTGAAGGAGGGCGAGATCCTCAACAACGTCTTCTGCCCCGGCGAGTGCTTCGTGAAGGTGGAGGGCGCGGCGCGGCGGGTGGACGGCAAGTGGGTGCGCGACCTCGAGAACGCGGAGCAGCCGTACCGGCTCTCGGTGACGGTGACGCAGGACACGGGCTCAGAAGAGCGCGAGCCCAACGACACCGCGGCGCAGGCGACCCCGCTGGGGCTCGGGCATCCCATCCGGGGGACGATCCAGCCGCGGAAGGACGTGGACCACTACCTGCTCGACCTCAGCGGGCGGATGGTGCGCACGCCGCTGCGGGCCACGCTCATCGGCATCCTCAAGGTGGACCTCGGGCTCTACCTGCACCGGCTGGAGGAGGACGGGACGCTCACCCTCGTCCAGACCGCGGACCGCGCGAAGGGCGAGCAGCCGGAGACCATCCGCTACAGCGCCGAGCCGGGCCGCTACGTCTTCGAGGTCCGCGACAGCACGAAGAAGAACGAGGCGAACTTCCAGGATCGCTACCAGCTCACGGTGATGGAGGAGTGAATCTGCGCCGTTGACAAGGTCAGGGGCCGCCTCTACTTTGGCGCGGTCGTTGCGGTGGTAGCTCAGCTGGTAGAGCACGAGCTTCCCAAGCTCGGGGTCGCCGGTTCGAACCCGGTCCGCCGCTCAGGTTCGAAGGGCCTCGCTTCATCTCGATCGGGATGGAGCGGGGCCTTCGGTTTTTCAGGCCTCAGGACTCAGGCCGGACGATCAGGTGCGCCTCGTGGTGCCCGTCCGCGGTCCAGCCTTCGACGTCGCGCAGGACCTCGAGCGCCCCGCCCTCCTCTTCCCCACCCCCGGTGACCAGCCGCCGCAGCTCGCCGCCCTCCTCCAGCAGGAAGGCCGGCCCCGGCTTCGGGTGCCGCTGCAGGTTCACCTTCGTCGGGTGCGCCACCAGCAGGACGCCTCCGGGCGCCAGCAGTCCGGGCAGCAGCGGGAGCAGCGCCCGGTTCAGGTAGTAGGTGACGACGATCAGCTCCCACCCTCCCCTGTCCGCCGGGTCCGCCCGTTCCACCGACAACGCCTGCAGCCCGGGGAGCGATGGCGGCTCGAGGTCCATGCGGACGGTTCGCAACGCCCCATCGGGGAGGCCTCGTCCCGTCGCCTCGGACCGGGCGGTCTCCAACGCCACCTCTGACACGTCGAGCAGGGTCACCTCGAGCCCGAGGCCGGCGAGGTAGAGCGCGTTCCGACCGTTGCCCCCGGCCACGTCGAGCGCGCGGCCGGTCCGCGGCAACAGGCCTGCGCCCGCGGCCTCCCTCAGCAGAGACGCCGGCGCGCCCACCGCCGCGTCCGCCCACTTCGCGTCCCACCTCTCCCGATCCGCGGCGGCCATGCGCCGAGAATAGGCGATCAGTGCCGCTGGACGGGGACCTCGAGCAGGACGGCCATGGCGTCGGCGTTGAGCCACAGGGCCGCGCCGGCCATGGCCACCGCCACGGCCGCGAACACCAGGTCGTGGACGAGGTCCCACGCGCCGTGTTTCCGGGCGATCAGCGCCACCAGCGGGTGCACGAGCACGATCGCCAGCGCCTGTCCCGCCAGCGCGCCGACGAGGCCGAACAGCTCGATCCCCAGCACGAAGAGCGAGATCTGCAGCATCGCCTTCGCCGCGAGGATGAAGAACGCGCCGCGGGAGTCTCCGGCAGCGAGCGCCGCGGGCTCGTAGGTCATCCCCACCACGAACGGCATGTTGAGACAGGCCACCGCCACGGTGATCGCCCCCGAGGCGGCGAAGCGCGTGTCGTAGAGGAAGGACACCACCAGCACCCCGCCCAGCGCCAGCACCGCGCTCGCGGCCAGCATCGAGCCGGTGATGACGAACCTCACCTTCCGCACCTGG
>CAZCWA010000250.1:0-6213 GCA_964502265.1 uncultured Myxococcaceae bacterium
GTTCGTGGACGACATCGTGGGCGGCACCATCCCCCGCGAGTTCATCCCCGCCTGCGACAAGGGCTTCCAGGAGGCGGCCAAGCGTGGCTCGCTGATCGGCTTCCCGGTGGTGGGCGTCCGCTGCGTGATCAACGACGGCGCGTCGCACGCGGTGGACTCGTCCGAAATGGCGTTCCGCACCGCGGCGATCATGGGCTTCCGCGAGGGCTACCAGGCGGCGAAGCCGGTGATCCTCGAGCCGGTGATGAAGGTGGAGATCCAGGCGCCGGAGGAGTTCCAGGGCTCCGTGGTCGGCCAGATCAACCAGCGCCGCGGCCTCATCGTCGCCACCGAGACGCGCGAGAACTACTTCATCTGCGCGGCCGAGGTGCCGCTGAACGAGATGTTCGGCTACTCCACGGACCTGCGCTCGGCCACCCAGGGCAAGGGCGAGTACACGATGGAGTTCGCGAAGTACTCCGCGGTGCCCAAGGCCCAGTCGGACGCGCTGATGGCCGAGTACCAGAAGAAGAACGCCACCGAGCGCCGGTAGCCGCGCAAGGGCAGTGAGCTGAAGCGAGAGGGGCGTCCCACACGGGGCGCCCCTTCTGCGTTTGCGGGCGGCGAAAGATTCTCCACGCGGCGCAAGGCGTGCTCTCGTAGCGCCCCGTGAGGGCGACGATCCTGCACCGGCTCCGCGGACTGTTCCGGAGGCCCCCGCCGCTGGAGGTCTGGTACGACGAGGCGTACCGGCTGCCGCTCCCGTCATTGGAGGCGATGGTGGGGATCGATCCGCGCCGCGTGGATCTGGTCGCCTGGTACCTCCTGCAGACGCGCGCGCTGCGCCCCGGGCAGCTCCGCACGCCCGAGGTGGCGTCGTGGGAGGACCTGCACCGGGTCCACGATCCGGCCTACCTCGAGTCGCTGCAGACGCCCGAAGCGCTGGCGCGCATCTTCGGGGTGGATCCCTCCGAGATCCCGGTCGAGCCGCTGCTGCGCTTCGTGCGGCTGGCCACCGGCGGGACGATCGCGGCCGCCCGCTCGGTGCTGGTGACCGGCGGCGCGGCGCTCAACCTCGGGGGCGGCTTCCACCACGCGGCGCGCGGGCACGGCGGGGGCTTCTGCGCGGTGAACGATCTCGCGGCGGCGGTGATGCGCGTGCGCGCCGAGGGCTTCACCGGCCAGGTCAGCGTGCTCGACCTCGACGCGCACCCGCCGGACGGGATCGTCGACTGCCTGCGCGACGATCCGAAGGTGTGGGTGGGCTCGCTCACCGCCAGCATCTGGGAGCACACGGGCCCCGTAGACGAGGTGGTCCTTCCCGTGGGCACCGGCGACGACGCCTATCTGCGCGCGCTGGGGGAACTGCTCTCACGGATGCCGGAGCCGGACCTCGCCTTCGTGGTGTGCGGCGCGGACATCCTCGCGGGCGACAGGCTGGGGCAGCTCGGGCTCACGCTGGCGGGCGCGCGCGAGCGGGACCACCAGGCGTTCCTCGCGCTGGAGGGCGTGCCCCAGGTGTGGCTGCCCGGCGGCGGCTACCGCGCGGATGCGTGGCGGGTGCTCGCCGGCACGGGCCTGGTGCTCACCGGCCATGCGCACCGGCGCATCCCGCGCACCTACGATCCCCTCACCCGCCGCTTCGCGCACGTCTCCCGCGACATGCCGCCCTCCGCGCTTCACGGCGACGACTGGTCGATCACCGAGGAAGACGTCTTCGGCTCGCTGCACGGCCCTCCGCCGGCGCCGCGCCTGCTGGGCTTCTACTCGCCCACCGGGATCGAGTTCGGGCTCTACCAGCAGGGGATCCTCGGGCAGCTCCGGCGGCTCGGGTACGGGCCCTTCCGGGTGGACGTGGACGCGGTGGGCACCGGGGACCGGCTGCGGCTGTTCGGCAGCGCGGAGGGCAAGGAGCACCTGCTCATCGAGGCGGTCCTCGAGCGCCGCCGCATCGGCCGGAGCGAGGTCCTGTTCGTGAACTGGCTCACCCTGCGCAACCCGCGCTCGCGCTTCCGCGAGGGCCGCCCTCCCCTGCCGGGTCAGGACACGCCGGGGCTGGGGCTGGCGAAGGAGGCGACGCTCTTGCTCTCGCTCATCGCGCGGCGGCTCGGGCTGCACGCGGTGGTCTTCCGGCCCGCCTGGTTCCACCTCGCGCGCAGCGGGCGCAGCCAGTACCGGTTCCTCGATCCGGAGCGGCAGGGGCGCTTCGAGGCGCTGGTGCGGGACATGGAGGGCACCCCGCTCGCGGACGCGTCGAAGGCGGTGTCGGAGGGCCGGGTGCTGCTCGATGGCAAGCCGTACACGTGGGAGGCGACGGACTTCGCCCACTACCTCTACGACCCGCCCGACGATCCGGAGTGGACGCGGCGAAGGGACGCCGAGCGGGAGCGCGCCCGCTTCGTCCTCCGCTAGTCGCGGCTGCCGGCGTAGAACTCCACCTCGGAGGGCTCGCCGGCCAGCATCCGCCGGAGCAACTCCGCGTTCTTCTCCTGGACCTCGAAGCTGCCCACGCTGGTCTGCAGCCGGACGCGCTCGCCGTCGGTCAGGGGGAGGACGCGGACCTCGCGCGGCGAGGGGACGTCCATCACCTCGTACATCGTTCCGCACCCGAGGCTCACGCCTGCGAGCAGGCAGAGGGTGGTCACGGTGATGCGCATGGAGGGCCTCCTTCGAACGGGGGTTCAGCGTTGAAGTTGCGCGCTGCGGGCTGTTTGCCATAGCCCTGAGCAGGTGTCGATTCGCCCCTGGACCCGCTTCCTGCCCAAAGGACCTGCCCTTCACGAAACGCAGTGGCTGAGCGCGCGGGATGGCGTGCGGCTGGCGGTTCATCGGGTCCGCCCGCCCGGCGCGGTGGAAGGCCCGCCGGTGATGCTGCTGCACGGGCTCGGTTCCAACGCGTACGGGTGGCTCCTGCCGCAGCGCTCGCTCGCACACTGGCTCGCCGCGCGGGGGTGGGACGTCTTCATCCCCGAGCTGCGGGGCGCGGGAGAGAGCGGCGCGGGCGGGTGGCGCTGGGACCTCGACGACTACCTCGACCAGGACCTGCCGGCGATCCTCGACGCGGTGCGCGAGGCGTCCGGACGGGACGAGGTCTCGTGGGTGGGGCACAGCATGGGCGGACTGCTCCTGTGCTGCTACGCGATGCGCAGGCCCGGAGGGGATCACGGCATCGCGCGCGGGATCGCGGTGGGCAGCGCGCTCGACTACACCGTGGGCCGCAGCGGCTTCTCCCGGATGTTGCCGCTGCGTCCGTTGCTCGCGCGGCTGGGGCGGGTCCCGTTCGGCGTCACCACCCACCTCGTCTCGCCGCTGCTCGGGCGGGTGCGCTCGCCCCTGGAGACCTTCAACTTCCACCCCGCCAACGTGGAGGCGGAGGTTGTCCGGCAGATCCACGCGCACGCCTTCGAGTGGATCCCGGTCAGCCTCCTCCTCAGCCTCGCCACCACCTTCGAGCCGGGCGGGTTGCGCAGCCGCGACGGCCGGGTGCGCTACCTCGAGTGCGCGGGATCGTGTCAGGTGCCGATGCTGCTGCTCTCGGGGAGCGCGGACGTGCAGTGTCCGCCCGAGGCGGTGGAACAGACCGCGCGGGTGCTGGGTCCGAATGCGCAGGTCCTCCACCTCGGCCGCGCGCACGGCACGCGCGAGGAGTACGGGCACTTCGATCTGCTGGTCGGAAAGCACGCACCGGAGGAGGTCTGGCCGCGCCTCGCCGCCTTCCTCGAAGCGCGTGACGCGATGCATCCGGCGCGTTAGTCAGCGCCGATGAACCGAATGGACGGGAAGGTCTGCGTGGTCACCGGCGCCACCTCGGGCATCGGCCGGGTGACGGCGCGCGAGCTGGCGAAGGCGGGCGCGCACCTGGTGCTCACCACGCGCGACGAGGCGAAGGCGCAGGCGGTGGAGCGGGAGCTGCGCGCGGTGCGGCCCGACGTGCAGGTGGACTGGGTGCGCGCGGATCTGTCCTTGATGCGCGAGGTGGTGCGGGCCGCCGGGGAGATCCGCTCGCGGGTCGATCGCATCGACGTGCTGGTGAACAACGCCGGCGCCATCTTCAACGACCGCGAGGTCACCTCGGAGGGCCTGGAGCGGACCTTCGCCACCAACCACCTCTCGTACTTCGTGCTCACCCGGGAGCTGCGCGAGCTGCTGGTGCGGAGCGCGCCGGCGCGGATCGTCAACGTGGCCAGCGACGCGCACCGCCGCGCGTCGATGAAGTGGGACGATCTGCAGCACGCGCGCGGGTACTTCGCCTACGGCGTGTACGGGCAGTCGAAGCTGGCCAACATCCTCTTCACCCGCGAGCTCGCGCGCAGGCTCGAGGGCACCGGCGTCACCGCCAACTCGCTGCACCCGGGCGTGGTGGCCACGGGCTTCGGGAAGAACTCGCCGGGCCTGTTCAAGCTCGGCGTGCAGCTCCTCTCGCCCCTGTTCGTCTCGCCGGAGAAGGGCGCGCAGACCACGCTGCACCTGGCCACCTCGCCGAAGGTGGAGGGCGTGAGCGGGCGCTACTTCGCGAAGAGCCGCGAGGCCAGGCCGAGCAAGGCCGCGCAGGACGACGCCGCGGCGAAGCGGCTGTGGGAGGAGACGGAGCGGATCCTGGCGCAGCTTCCCTGAGGGCGGATCCGCCCTCCCCGTCAGTTGTCCCACCCGCCGCTGTGCGCACCGTGCGTAGCGGGAGGGGGAGCGATGGCGGAGAGGCCCACGGGAGTACAGCCGGTCGCGCAGAGCGCCGTGCTCGGAGTCGGCGCGCAGATCGCACGGGACGCTCGCTTGAGGCTTCTCTGCGCGCTGGGCGTGGTGTTCGTCCACGCGGCCTATCCGCCCGCGAACCCGGTGCTGCTGGGGATGGATCCCCTCTCCCGCGCCGCAGCGTTCACCGCGTACACGGTGACGGTCACCTTCCCCGTCCACGCCTTCATCCTCCTCTCCTTCCTCAACCTGGTGCCGAGGATGGACGCGGGCGGCTCTCCCCGCGTGTACCTGCGCGCCACCTTCATGCGGCTGCTTCCGGCGCACGTGTTCTGGGTGGTGGTCTACCTGGGCCTCGGCGCCCTCTTCCGGGGCGCGCCGCCCGCGGTGCCGGAGATCGTCTCCGGACTGCTCATCGGCGACGCGGCGGCCCACCTCTACTTCACCCCGCTGCTGCTCACGCTGAGCGCGCTGGCGCCCGTGCTGGGCTGGCTGGCCCGGCGACCGTTGCGCGCGGCCTCGAGCGTGCTTCTGTGCGCGGTGTCCTCCGCGTGGCTCTGGCACCAGTTGCCCGACGCGCCGCGCTTCGTCACCGCGCTGATCGGCGTGGTGGGGATGGCGCCGATCGCCATCGCAGGGATCTTCCTCGGCAGGGCGTGGAGTGGCCTTGCGCCGGGTCCGGGGATCGACCGCGTCATCGCGCTGGGCGCAGGGGCGGTGGCGGCGCTGGCTGCCATCACCCTCGGCTCGGCCGCGTGGCTCGCCGACGGACAGCCGCTCACGCCCACCGCGCCCATCTGGCTGAGCCGGTTCTCGCTCGGGCTGGCGGTGCCGGTGCTGCTGCTCTCGGTGAGCGGCCGGATCCCGATGTGGCTGCTCAAGCTCGCGCCCTGCACCCTCGGCGTCTACTTCGTGCACCCGCTCTTCATCAAAGCGCTGCAGCTCGTCGAGGCCCGGCTGCTGGGGCCGCAGAGCGGGTGGGAGGGAATCCTGATCGGCGTGAACCTCGTGGTCGCCACCGCCCTCAGCGTGCTCGCGGTGAAGCTGTTGGTGCGCACGCCGCTGAAGTGGGCAGTGCTCTGACCTCGCGCGCGATGTGAACGCGGCTCCGGCGCGCCCGAGACGTTGCTGACTCAGCCAGCCGCCGCATGCGCCCGGTGCTGAAGGTTCAGGCGCGTCCTGCTCGCGCGCATGGTCGCGGGCGCACTACGCCGGGATTGGGAGCGCGTCGACTCGCCGCTCCGCGTGCTGCTCGCCTGCATCGTCACCGGCGCACTACGCCGCCACAGGGACCGCATCGTCACGCCGCTTCACGTGCTGCTCGCGGGCATCGTCGCCGGCGCACTACGCCGCCACAGGGACCGCATCGTCACGCCGCGTCACGTCTGCTCGCGCGCATCGTCGCCGGCGCACTACGCCGCCACAGGGACCGCATCGTCACGCCGCTTCACGTGCTGCTCGCGCGCATCGTCGCCGGCGCACTACGCCGAGACGGGAACCGCATCGACTCGCCGCTCCGCGTGCTACTCGCGCCTCGCCGCCGAC
>CAZCWA010000250.1:6313-7454 GCA_964502265.1 uncultured Myxococcaceae bacterium
GACGGGAACCGCATCGACTCGCCGCTCCGCGTGCTACTCGCGCCTCGCCGCCGACGCCCTCGCGCCTCGACGGGAACCGCATCGACTCGCCGCTCCGCGTGCTACTCGCGCGTCGCCGCCGACCCCTCGCGCCGCGACGGGAACCGCATCGACTCGCCGCTCCGCGTGCTACTCGCGCACCTCGTCGGTCGCGTCTCGCGCCTCGACAGGGACGGCATCGACTCACGCGCCGCGTGCTGCTCGCGTGCATGGTCGGCGCCGGCCTCGCAGCCTCCACTCTGGTGACCATGGAGCCCTTCTCCGCGCCGGCATCACGGAGCACGAGTCGGTCAACGCGCCGGTGCGAGAGCCTCGTGCCTGCCGCCGGGCATACCTACCGGGACCGGATGGAGGAGGCTCCGGCCACCGCGCGGGCCGGGCGGGCGGTGTCGCGCATTCATGCAATATACTTCCGGTTCCGGAGGCTGCGGCGTCAGGACCTCGGTGTACGGCTCGAGCCCGTGGCCCGGGACGGGTCGAATGCTGAGCCGGATGACGCGAGCGCCTGGACGGCCTGAAGGCGCCCGGACGGTCTTAGGTCATGCCGGGATCCGGCGGGCCTGCGAGGTCGGCCGGACGCCCTGCTGGTCTCGGCTGGTTCGTCACCGGTTGATCGTCGTGGGAGCACGTGACTCGGCGGCAGCCGACGGGCTGCAGGTGCACCCCGGCGTGGAGACCGGGACGTTCGTCGCCGCGATGCGCCCGCGTATGCCCTCTGGCTCAGTCCGCGGTTCCGGGTGGCCGAGAACCCCGTGCCTGGGACAGCACTTCGTGGTGACACAAAAGCTCTCGTAATTGCTCGAAAGGCCGCCCCGTTCACGACACCGCCACCTGGTGTCCGAGACAGCCCTCTTTTCGTCACGGCCGGGCAGGCCCGGGACTGCTGGGTGCGGTTCTGCGCGCCTCCCTGTCGGTCTCCAGCCTCATGGGCCCCCCTCTCCAGGGTCATGGGGCCACGCTGGCTCAAAGCCCAACTCGTCGTACCGGTCGATCCACTCGAAGGCGGCCGCGGCTGATGCACACGTCGTGGCAGCTCGGGGAGGAGACTGGCCGCGCGATCATCAACCCGTTGCTCGAGCCGTACACCGAGTTCCTGACACCC
>CAZCWA010000251.1:0-7435 GCA_964502265.1 uncultured Myxococcaceae bacterium
CCAGCTCCAGCGCGTTGGTGGCGACCACGCAGCGGATCTCTCCGGCGCGAAGCTGCGCTTCGATCTCGCGGCGCCGCGCGGGGAGGTAGCCGCCGCGGTAGCCCATGATCGACTCGGCCGGGATCTTGTCCACGGCGAGGCGCTCGCGGAGGTACTTGAGCATCACCTCCACCGAGTTCCGCGACTGGCCGAAGAGGATGGTCGAGACGCCGCGACGTACGAGCGATGCGGTCAGCTTCACCGAGGCCTTGAGGTAGCTCTCCCGGATGCCCAGCTCGGGGTTCACCACCGGCGGGTTGTAGACCATCACCCGCCGCGAGCCGGTGGGCGCGCCGCTCTCGGACACCAGCGCCACCTCGCGCCCCAGCATCCGGGAGGCGTGCTCGGCAGGGTTGCCGATCGTCGCGGAGGAGAAGACGAAGGTCGGTGACGAGCCGTGGAAGCGCGCCACCCGCCACAGCCGCCGCAGCACGTTGGCGAGGTGCGAGCCGAACACGCCGCGGTAGGTGTGCAACTCGTCGATCACCACGTAGCGCAGGGACGCGAAGAGCCGCGCCCAGCCGGCGTGGTGCGGGAGGACGCCGGTGTGCAGCATGTCCGGGTTGGTGAGGATGACGCCGCTGCGCTCGCGGGCCGCGCGGCGGGCGTCTCCGGGCGTGTCGCCGTCGAAGGTGATCGCGCCGTGGGAGAGCCCCGCGTCGCCCATCATCCCGCGCAAGGCCTCCTCCTGATCGCGGCTCAGCGCCTTGGTGGGGAAGAGGTAGAGCGCGCGCGCTTCCGGCTCGCGGGCGAAGCGCTCGAGGACCGGCAGGTTGTAGCAGAGCGACTTGCCCGAGGCGGTGGGCGTGGCGATGCACAGGTCTTTGCCCTGAGACGCGAGCGCGTAGGCCTCGGCCTGGTGCGCGTAGAGCTGCGAGAGGCCGCGTTTGTGCAGCGCGTCTCGCACGTTGGGGGAGAGGTCCTCCGGCAGCGGCGCGAAGTGGGCCTCGCGCGCGGGGACCTCCTCGTCGAGCACGAAGCACCGCGAGAGCCTGCTGTCGTTCCGCCACTCGCCGAGCACCGCGCCCAGACCACTCGCCCGGCTCCAGGGAGCTCCCGGCCGCCCGAACGCCCGGGCATCACCTGTCGCTGACAACGTTCCGCCCTCCCAGAAGAGGCGGGCACTGTACAGACGTGCACCGGGGCCGGCAATCGGCGCTCACGGCGCTCAGAGGTGGCAGGCGAGCGGGCGGTGGCGCCGGGCAATCAGCCGAGCACCACCAACGCGACGAGGAAGGCGGCGTACCCGAGAAGGAGCAACCCGCCCTCGATCCGGTTCACCTCGCGGGCGGTGCGCATCATCACCGCGGCCGCCAGCGTGATGCCCACCATCACGCCCAGGTCGAGCCGCATCTCCGAGAGGTTGCCCTGCATCGGTTGGATCGCCGCAGCCGGCCCGAGGACCAGCAGCACGTTGAAGATGTTGGAGCCGACCACGTTGCCCACCGCGATGTCCGAGTGCCTCCGGAGCGCGGCGACCACCGAGGTGGCCAGCTCCGGGAGCGAGGTCCCCACTGCGACCACCGTGAGCCCGACGATGCGATCGCTGATCCCCAGCTCGCGCGAGATGCCCACCGCGCCCTCCACGAAGGCCCGGCCTCCGGCGACGAGGGTGAGGCCCCCGATGATCACCAGCGGCACCAGCTTCGCCATCGTGCCGGTGCCCGGGATCTCCGCGGCCTCGGCCTCGTCCAGCGAGGGATCCGCCACCGCCGCCTTCTTGCCCGTCTTCACCAGCCAGAAGGTGAAGGCCGCGGCGCCGACCATGAGCAGCCCGCCCTCCACCCGCGAGACGGTGCCATCGATCAGCACCAGTGGGACGGCCGCGGCGGCGAGGATGAGCACCGGCACCTCGCGCCGGATGAGCCCGCGTTCCACCGCCGGCGGCGCGATCAGCGCGGTGATGCCGAGGATGAGCCCGAGGTTGGCGATGTTCGAGCCCACCACGTTGCCCAGTGCGATGGCCGATGAGCCCTCGAGGGCCGCCGCCACGCTCACCACGAACTCGGGGGCGGAGGTGCCCCAGGCCACCACGGTGAGCCCGATCACCAGCGGCCGCACACCGAGCCGAAGCGCGATCCCGGAGGCGCCGGAGACCAGCCACTCGGCGCCGAAGTAGAGGAGGGCCCCGCCCAGCACGAGCAGCCCGAGGTCGATCAGCATGCAGCGCGGGATATGCGATGCGCGCGCCGCGTTCCAGAAAGACCGGCAGCAGGGCGTGCTCAAGGGGGCGGCGAGAGCACCCGCTCGGCGAACTCCTCCGCGCTCCATGGCAGCCAGCGGATCCCGAGGTCCCCCAGCAGCTCGCGGCGCGCGCGGGTGAGCATCGGCGAGACGATGAAGGCGCGGCAGACCTCCAGCTCGCCGTCCAGCGCCGGGCCGTGCGAGGAGTGAAGGTTCTGCCACAAGGGCGCCTCCTCCAGCCGCGTCCCCACGATCACGAACGGGTGCGAGACGAGGTCGTCCACGAACTGCGCGTACCACGCGTCGGCCTGCGCGAGCCTGCGGCCGTACTGCGTGGTGGAGAAGGTCACGTGCCGGATCCCGTCGTGGATCGAGCCGTTGAGGTGGATGAAGGGCAGCTCGTTGCTCTTGAAGGGCGCGTCGTCGAGCGAGTCGGTGAGCGCGCTGAGGGAGCGAACTTTGCGCGGCAGGTCGAAGCGGCGCGCGGCCGCGACCTCGATGTCGTCCACGTTGAGCGTCCACACCCGCCGCCAGGGGACGGAGAACCAGTGGCGGTAGAAGTCCGGCAGCCCGTCCTCGCGCACGCAGAGCGCCCTCTTCAAGAGGGCGTCGAGCTTGTCGGGACAGCGGCGCGAGGCGTGGTGGAAGAGATCGGTGAGCGTGCTGCCATCGGGCGGCTCGCCGGGGAAGCAGAGGTCCCAGATCGCGCGGGTGACCTCCTCGGTGGAGAACACCGTGTGGCCGGACGTGGCGTACGCGCTCGCACTGAAGCCCGCGCCGGTGAAGAGCATCGCCTCGCCCGACCGGAGGATCCGCCTCAGGTTGTCCACCTCGTCGGGAGCCACGAAGGGGAAGGTGCGCATGGCGCCGCTCCCGCGCGGGGGCCGGATGCATGGCCGCTCACCGGGCGTCGGGGGCCACTGCACGCTTGCCGGAAGGGATCGGCTCCGTAGACTTCCGCCGCCCATGCCCCTCACCGACGCGCGCCGGAAGAAGCTGCAACAGAAGCTGGTGGAGCTGCGCGAGGAGCTCGCCGCCAAAGCGCCGGATCCCATCCTCCCCAACCGCACCAGCGACGCGAAGGTCGGCGGCGACGAGGACGAACAGCCCCTCAACGAGATGCTCCAGTCCATCGCCTCCAACCGGAACCGCACCCGGGACATCACCCTGAAGCGGATCACCCGCGCGCTGGAGAAGCTTGCCGAGGATCCGGAGATGTTCGGCCTCTGCGAGACGTGTGAGGAGGACATCGACGCGCGAAGGCTCGAGGCCGTCCCCTTCGCCGAGCTCTGCGCCGAGTGCCAGGGGAAGCGGGATGCGCAGCGCGGGCCGAGGACGCGGAAGAACCTCACCGATTATCAGTGAGCCGGGGCGCCAGCCGCGTCAGCTCGTTCCGCGCGAGAGGTGGTCGAGGTCGAGGGGATCGCTGTCCACGTAGTCGGCCGCGGTCATCTCCTGCAGAGTCGAGACCTGCCCCGCCACACGTAGGAAGCGGCCCCGCGCCTTCACCCGTTCGAGCCACCCGTCGAGGAAGACATTCCACGGCTTACCCGCGACGACTTCGTCCTCCTCGTCCCGGATGAACCAGAAGAACACGTCGACAGTTGCCGCATCCCACGAAGGAGCGGCGACGACGCGAATCTCGCGCAGCGCTCGCAACGCCCGGCCCTCGTCCGTCTCCTTGTCGTGTTTCTCGACGAGGCGCTTCTGAAGGCTCGCGGCAAACTCGACGAAGTCGTCCGGAAAGGCAAAGCGGGCACGCTTCCGCGCGAGGGCCACCGCGAAGGCGCGACCCTCGCTGTCGCTCGTCCAACCCGGCTGCCGGTCCCACGACACGAGGAGCGACTTCTCCACCGTCATCACCCGGTCGAGGTCCACGACGAGGAACGACGCAGCGAGAGCGGGCAGATAGCCGTACCTCGGCGAGCGTCCACGGCGTGCTGCATGAAGCTGCGCGGCATCCACCTCAACGAGGGGGCTCACTTCCGCGAAGGGCCGCGCCTCGCACTTCCGGACGAGGTCGCAGGTCTGCGACACGACCGCGAAACCGCGGACCGGGTCTTCAGCGAGATCGGCCCCGGCTTCGGCTGTCGCAAGCCCGGCCTCTGTCAGCGGGAGTGCTGGATAGATCCGGTAGGCGAACCACTGCTCGCCGAGGACGCAGTCCCCTTGCCTCCAGGACTGGAGCGCCTCGTCGACGGCATCGGGTGAACGTGTTGAAGCCCCCTCAGCCCCCACCCCGGAACCTCACGCTCTTCGCCGGACGTCCCCCGCTCAGGTCACGATGGTTCGCGTCCTGCGTTGCGTCCGCGAGCACATCAGGAGGGAGCGGAGCACGTGCGGCGCGCGCTTCTGCCGAGGGCCTCGGTGCCCGCGTCACCTGCCGCGGTTCGCCTTCTCCCACCAGCGCAACGACGCGCTCGTAGCCGCGCTCCACGAGCAGGTCGAAAGGAAGAAGCCTGCCTTCGCCCGCCGTGAACAGCAGCCTGCGATTGGCCGCGGCCGAGCCCCGGTCGATGCGACGGAGCACTCCGAGGACCCGGTGCAGATGTTCCTCGTTCCCGGGCGTCATCGGCTTCCCGCTCGCCCAGAAGTGCAGCGAGCGTCGGCTGACCGCGAAAAGCCGCGCGAGCTGGTCCCAGGTCAGCCCACTGAGGCGGCGGAGTTCCGCGAGGGCCGCGGACTGTGCCTTCGTCTCGTGGAACGGAGCCCCTGCCGTCGTCTGGTCCCGTCTCTGCGCGAAGGGGACCACGAGATGGCCGGTGGCCGTCGCCGCCGCGGAAGTTCCAGGCCCGGCGAGCATCATGCCGAGGATCACCGGCATCCGGACGTGCGACAGGAGCCCGCCGGCCGTCGTCATCTCGCGCTGCTGCGTCAGGTCCAGGCCTCTTCGGCTCATGGCTCACCTCCGAAGCGCTTCAGGAAGTCGTCGGTCACTGCCCAGCGGAACACGGTGTAGATGCGTTCAGCAAAGTGCTCCGCCCGCCCGATGATGCCCTTCACATCGAACGGCATCGGCGTGAGGCTGAACATGTCCAGGTCGAGGATCCAGCTCTTCGTGCTCGCAGGTTCGATGCCCGGATCAACGCTGGTGTTGGGAGGCAGCACGCCCCAGCGCGCCACCAGATGCTCGGTCGGCAGGGCGAATGCCGACTCGGACAGCGAGTGGACCATGTTTGCTGCCGCCGGAGTGCCGACGATGCCGCGCACCTCCGGCCTCACGAGCCGGCGAATGGCTTCTACGTCTTCACCTTCGACGCGATCGACGTAGCGAACGCCCAGACGGTCCACCTGCGCCGGCTCGACGAACTTCTGGAGGGCCTCGAGGAGCACTCCGAGCCGCGCGAGGAAGTCCTTACGGCTGACGTACTTCGAGGTCTCCACGGCCAGGAAGGTGGAGCTGAGGGACACGCGCCACTCTCCAGTCGAATCGGCGAACCGCCAAACGATCTGGGGCTTGGCGGAGGTGATGCCTTCCCCTCCGAACAGGATCCTCTGAGCCTGTTCTTCGCGCAGCACCGGGTACTCGGAACGGATCGCCGCCTGGAACGGTGCCACGAACTCGCGTTGCTCCACGGCGAGAACCTCGGGGAAGCGGAGCTGGGCGATCACGCGTACAAGCGGCGCCGCGGGCAGCGGCACTTCCTGGGCGATGGGCGCGACGAGCGGATTGGCGGTGTCGCTCATGGTCCTCAGGTTGGAGAGGGCGGCCACATATGTGAAGTGGACTGTGAAGTGAACCGTAATGCAGGGGGCGAACAACTTCACCATCCGCGTCCGAACTGCCCGACCGTTGCCCGACCCCCAGGCCCGGCACTCGAGCTTCTGCCCTTTGGCGGGCGAATGAATGCAGGCCACGCGAGCGAGCGTGCTGTCTATGCTCCGCGCCCCATGACCGCTCCCCCTCCTCTGAAGCTCGCCGTCGTCACCGGCTGCAACCGCGGCATCGGGCTGGCCATCGCGCAGGCGTGTCTGGACGGCGGCTACCGGGTCCTCGGCCTCGCGCGCGGTGCGCCGCCTTCCGCGCTCGTGGAGCAGGGCGCGTTCGTCCACATCCCCTTCGATGCGGCCGATGAAGGATCGGTGGAGCGCGCGGGGGCGGCGGTGCTGGAGCACGGCACGCCCTGGCTCGTGATCAACAACGCTGGGATCGCGCTGAGTGCGCCCTTGGCGAAGACGCGCAACGAGGACTACGCGCGGACGATGGCGGTGAACGTGACCGCGCCCTACCTGCTCTGCCGCGCGCTGATGCCGGCGATGGCGAAGGCGGGCGGCGGGCGGGTGATCAACGTCGCGTCCACAGCGGGTCTGAAGGGCTTCCGGTACACGAGCGCGTACTGCGCCTCGAAGCACGCGCTGATCGGGCTCACCCGCGCGCTGGCGGTGGAGTACGCGCAGAAGGGCGTGACGGTGAACGCGGTGTGCCCGGGCTGGACGGACACCGACATGCTGGCCGCCTCGGCGGCGAACATCTCCAAGGCCACCGGGCGCAGCGAGGACGACGCGCGCAAGGTGCTCGCGGAGATGAATCCGATGGGGCGTCTGATACAGCCGGGGCACGTGGCGAGGATGTGCCTGTTCCTCGCCTCCGACGCGGCGGAGACCGTCACCGGCGCGACGTGGACCATGGACGGTGGAGAGTCGGCATGAGCTTGAAGGTCGTGAACCCCGCAGCCTGGGTCCCGCCGCGCGGGTACGCCAACGCGATGTTGGGCGAGGGCCGCGTGCTCTTCGTCGCAGGTCAGGTGGGATGGGATCCGCGCACCTCGCCCCCGGTCTTCCCGAAGACCTTCGCCGAGCAGTTCGACCGCACCCTGCAGAACGTGGTCGAGGTGGTGCGTGCGGCGGGAGGCACCCCGGAGCAGATCGCGCGGATGACCATCTACGTCACCGACAAGAAGGAGTACCAGTCCGCGGGCAAGGACGTGGGCGCGGCGTGGCGCAAGCACCTCGGCAAGCACTACCCGGCGATGGCGCTGGTGGTGGTGGCGGATCTCCTCGAGGACGAGGCGAAGGTCGAGATCGAAGCCACCGCGGTGCTCTGAGCTGCGGGCGCCCGGACGGAGGGCGTGCTAGGAGCAGCGCATGCACGCCCCGTCCTCCTTCCGCTTCGAGGTGAGGGACCAGGTCGGTCTCATCACCCTCAATCGTCCCGAGCAGCTCAACGCCCTCACCTTCGAGGTCTACGCCGAGCTGCGCGACCTCTTCCGCG
>CAZCWA010000252.1:0-7419 GCA_964502265.1 uncultured Myxococcaceae bacterium
GCGCGCGCGTCCGCGGGTGGATGGCCAGCGCCGCGCAGCCCGCCTCCTCCAGCGCGTGCGCCACGTCGAGGTAGTTCTTCGAGTTCGCGTCCCAGCCGCTGCGGATCTTGGCGGTGACCGGCAGCCCGGTGGCGTCCTGGATCCGCGAGACGATCTCCGCCGCGCGCGGCACGTCACACAGAAGGGCCGAGCCCGCCTGCGTCTTGGTCACCTTCTTCACCGGGCAGCCCATGTTGATGTCGATGATCTGCGCGCCGTACTCCTTGCCGATGAGCGCGCTCTTCGCCATCACCTCCGGCTCGCCGCCGAAGACCTGCAGCGAGTACGGCCGCTCCACCTCCGGATCGTGCCGCAGGTACTTCAGCGTCCTCGGCGTGGCGCGCATCAGGCCCTGCGAGCTCACCAGCTCGGTGGGACAGAGCGCGGCGCCCATCTGGAACGCGAGCACGCGGAAGGGCATCTCGCTCACGCCGGCCATGGGCGCGAGGATCCAGGGGTTCGTCAGGCTGTAGGGACCGATGGTGCGGGACGACATGGGGGCGCGTGATTAACCCATGTGCGCGCCGGGTGCATTCACCGAGGTCCGCGCGACGGGCCACCGGTCCCTGACGAATTGCGCGACTGCCGGGATGGCGGACGGGGCGGCGGCCGTTAAGTTCGGCGCATGTTGCGGTTCCGACTCGGAGCGATCCCTGTAGAGGTGCGGCCCACGCACCTGCTCATCGCCGGCTGGCTGGCCTTCGTCTTCATGGTGGATGGGCGCCCGGGCATGGACACCGCGCAGACGGTGGCCGCGCTGCTCGCCGGCATGGCGGTGGTGTTCGTCTCCATCCTCGTCCACGAGCTCGGGCACGCGGTGGCTGCCCGGGCGTTCGGCTACCAGCCGGCCATCGTGATCGAATGGTTCGGCGGCCACACCACGCCCAACGCCCCGGGCCCCATCCCCTGGCTGAAGGACGTGCTGCTCACGCTGGCGGGGCCGCTCTTCGGATTGCTGCTGGGCATCGCGGCGGCGGTGACGCTGACCACGCTCGGGGCGCCGGTGCTGGCCCTGCGCGCCCAGGACGGGCTGCTCATCCAGGTGCTCCGCTTCTTCGCGCTGGCGAACTTCCTCTGGGCGGTCCTCAACATGCTCCCGGTGCTGCCCCTGGATGGCGGGCGGATCTCGCACGCGGTGTTCACGCGGATCTTCGGGCGCAACGGCGTGCTCTTCTCGCAGGGGCTGGCGCTGCTCATCTGCCTCGGGCTGATCGTCTGGGGCGCGCAGACCGGTGGGCTGCTGCTCGTCATCTTCTTCGCGCTCTGGGGCTGGGGCGCGGTGCAGCACCTGATGGCCTGGTTCAAGGGCCGCAACCAGTCCGCGGACGCCATGGCCACGCCGCACCAGGCGGACATCGCCTTCGCGCAGGCGGCCACGCTCTTCCACGGCGGCAAGCTGGAGGAGGCCCGGCGCATCGCGGAGCGCACGCTGGACGGTGAGGACGCCGTCCCGCCCGAGTCGCGGCAGCGGCTGCGCCACCTGCTCGGGTGGATCGCGCTGAAGGAGGGCCGCGGGGACGAGGCGCTCGATCACTTCGGCACGCTGGGCACCCAGGTGGAGCCGCACGCCATGGCCGCCGCGTGGTCCCTGGCAGGTGACGACGCGAAGGCGCTGCCCCTGTGGGAGCTGGCCGCGCGCGAGACCAACGACCTCACGGTGAAGCACGAGTGGGCCGGCGCGCTGCTGCGGCTGGGGCGCGTGCAGGCGATGCAGCGGGTGCCGGACGTGGACGCGATGGAGGCCTGGCGCCGGGCGGAGGCGGTGCACCTCCAGCGGGGTGACTACGCTTCGGCGGCTCGCCTGGGTGAAGACGCGGTGCGCCACGCACCCACGGCGGAGTTCGCCTACAACGCGGCCTGCGCGTGGTCCCGGGCGGGGGACGCCGAGCGGGCGAAGGGCATGCTGGAGCGCGCCTCCGAGCTGGGCTTCAGCGACGCGGCCTACGCGCGCGAGGACGCGGACCTCGCCGCGGTGCGGCAGAGCGATGCGTCATGGTTCGACGGCTGGCTGCGGCGCGTGCAGGTATCTGCGCGGCGCTGACAATCGCGTGACAGGAGAGGGTGTTGATCGGGGCTGAGGATGCGCACTTTTTGCGGCGCATCCGGAGACCAAGAGCCTTGAGCGACACGACCCTGATTCAGCCCGCCGCTGCGAAGCCCCAGGAAGAGAAGATCGACCTGGTGTCCAGCATTCCCTTCTTCCTCGTTCACCTGGTGTGCTTCGCCGCCATCTGGACCGGCGTGAGCTGGCAGTCGATCGCCGTCTGCATCGGCCTCTACTACGTGCGGATGACGATCCTGACGATCGCCTACCACCGGTACTTCTCGCACCGCACCTTCAAGACCAGCCGCTGGTTCCAGTTCCTGCTCGCGCTGGGCGCCACGTCGTCCGCGCAGAAGGGCGTGCTCTGGTGGGCGGCGCATCACCGTCACCACCACCGCGAGTCGGATCAGGTGAAGGACATCCACTCGCCGGTGCAGAAGGGCTTCTGGTTCAGCCACGTGGGCTGGATCCTCTGCACGAAGTACAACGCGACCCGCATGGAGTCGATCAAGGACTTCGCGCGCTTCCCGGAGCTGGTGTGGCTGGACAAGTGGCACCTCGTGCCGCCCATCGCGCTCGGCACGGTCATCTACATGCTCGGCGGCTGGGAGATGCTGATCGTCGGCTTCTTCTGGAGCACCGTGCTGCTGTGGCACGGCACCTTCACCATCAACTCGCTCTCGCACGTGTTCGGCCGCCGCCGCTACAAGACGACGGACACCAGCCGCAACAACTGGCTCCTCGCGCTCATCACCTGCGGCGAGGGCTGGCACAACAACCACCACTACCACCAGAACACCGCCAACCAGGGCTGGTTCTGGTGGGAGGTGGACCTGAGCTTCTACGCGCTCAAGGTCCTCTCGTGGCTGGGGATCGTCTCCGACCTGCGCCTGCCCTCGGACTCGGTGAAGTACGCCTTCCGCAAGTACACGCCGGAGGAGCGCGCGGAGCTCGCACGCGGCGGCCTGGTGGTGAACCCCACCGGAAAGCTGCTGGAGAGCCTGCAGAAGGGGAAGAAGTCGGTGCAGGGCGCCATCGCCGCCGCGCAGGACGCCATGCCCCCCGGAGGCGTCAACGCGCAGCCGGCCCTCGAGCGCCGGTAGCCTTTCTGTCGAGCCCTCGGCTCCGCGAGGCCCGCACGTCCTGCACCACCGGTGCAGGGTCTGCGGGCCTTCGCACGTCCGCGCGACATCCGCCGGATGGTTCTGCTTGCGCGGCATGCGCGTTGCGTCTCTCGTCTGTCCCATGAAGACGAAGACCCGCTCCACGTCCCCCCGCCCTGCAGCCAAAGCCACCCCGAAGAAGTCCACCCGGGCCACCACGAAGGCAGCGTCCGGGCCGACCATCGCGGACTACATGACGCCCAGCCCGCACTCGGTGGCGGTGGACCGCACGCTGGCGGACGCGCACAGCCTGATGCGCCAGCACCGCATCCGTCACCTCCCGGTGCTCGAGGGCGGCAAGCTCGTGGGCATCGTCACCCAGCGGGATCTGCACCTGGTGGAGACGCTCAAGGGCGTGGACTCCAACGAGGTGGAGGTCGAGGAGGCGATGAGCCCGGACGTCTACGTCGTGCAGCCGGACACGCCGCTCCTCCGCGTGGCGCTGGAGATGTGGAAGAAGAAGTACGGCTCGGCGGTGGTGATGCGCGGCGAGGAGGTGGCCGGCGTCTTCACCACGGTGGACGCGCTCCGGGCCCTTGCCACGCTGATCGCCCGCGACAGTGCGCCTGCGGCGAAGGCGACCAAGGCTGCGACCAGGACGGTCACCAGGGCCGCCTCGAAGAAGGCCACGAAGGCGCGGACGAAGAAGCGGACGTAGCCTCGAGCCGGGCGCAGGCCCTGCGCCCCTGAAGGTCCTCGCGCATCACGTGCGCGCCAGGCGGAGGCAGAACGGGGGGCGGACGTCTGGCCGTGGGCTGGAACGTGCGTTGCTCCGTTTCACCGCATGGAGAACACGACAGCGTCGGTGTCCGCGGTACCCCTCTCCCGCGTGCTGGTGGCCACGGACTTCTCGCTCAATGCCGCCCGGGCGGTGACGCGCGCCGTGCAGCTTCCGCTCGCGCGCGGGGCGGCGCTGCTGCTGGTCCACATCCTCTCGGAGCAGGCGCCGGGGCGCTTCGGCGAGAGGCTCGAGCGGGTGACGCGGACCGCCCTGCGCAAGGAGGAGGCGCGGATGCGGCTGCTCGCGAAGGAGGCGGGGCGGCAGGACCTCGTCATCCGCTGCGAGGTCATCTCGGGCGATCCGGTGGAGGCGATGGCGAACCTCTGCGCCGCGGACCGGATGGAGCTGGTCGTGCTCGGGCGCCACGGCCGGCGCACGTTCAAGGATCAGCTCCTCGGGACCACCGCGGAGAAGCTCATCCGCGCGGCCTCGGTGCCGGTGCTGGTCGTTGGCCGCACGCGCGCGGGCAACTACCGGCGGCCGCTGTTCGCCGCCGATCTGCGTCCGGAGAACCGCCGCGCGCTGGAGGCGCTGCTGCGAGTGACCGGCGGCGCCGACGGAAGGCTCGTCCAGGTCGTGCACGCCTACGAACAGGAGCAGGACCTCGTGCGGCGGGCCGCGCGCGGCTCGTTGTCGCTGCTGCGGCGTGAGCGGCTCGAGGCGGCGGAGGCGGGGCTGCGGGCCTTCGTGGCGCCGTATGAGCGCGCGGGCGTGGGGTTCCGGATGCTGCTCGACGCGCGCGATCCGAGGACCGCGCTGCCGGCGGCGGCGCAGTCCTTCCGGGCCGACCTGCTGGTGCTGGGGACTCAGGCCCGGACCGGCACGCGGCGGCTGCTGCTCGGCAGCGTCGCCGAGAGCGCCCTGCGGCGCGTGTCCTGTGACGTGCTCGTGGTGCGCACGCCGGCGCCCCTCGGCGCGGACGATTGGCTCGAGAAGCTGTCGCGGCCGGACGACCCGGGGTCCGAGGTCGCGCCGTCCATGCTCTTGTCCAGGCCGCTACACGGCGCCTTCTTCGAGCGCCTCGGCCACCGCCTGCACTGATCCGGCTCAGGAGGCGAGCGTGGGCGGAGACTCGGCCGCGGCCTCGCGGGCGCGGCGGCGGGCGGCCAGCAGCGGCGGCACCGCGAGCACGAGGATGGCGCCGGTGACGAGCGCCGCGCCCACCAGCTCCTGCGTGGAGGGCCAGCCGCCCCGCCCCAGCGCATAGAGGGAGAAGCCCGCCACCACGCCGGCGATGATGCTCGAGGCCCGGTTCACGGGGACGCAGAAGGAGTTCTCGCGGTTGTCGAGCAGGATGAAGGCGCCGAACACGCCGGTGAGCTGCGAGAGCACGCCGATGATCGCCACCGGGAGGAAGTACGAGCCGGCCATGACCTCGGTGAAGCCGGAGCGCAAGGCGAGCGTCCCCGGGCCGCCGCCCCACGCCGCGAGCAGCGCCAGGACGAGGACGATGGCCGGGGTGGCCACCATCTGCTCCTCCACGAAGTAGCGGCGGGAGTCCTTCGGGTCCTGCGACTTCGCCATCCGGCTCATGAAGCGCAGGCGCACGAAGTAGGCCGCGAGGTAGACGAGCACGTCCAGCGCGGCGATGAGCGTGATGCGGACGTCCGCGCGCCCCCACATCGCCATCAGCAGCGCGCCGAGGCTCAGGCCCAGGGCGATCCACGAGGTCCCGCGCACCTTGCGCTTCGACACCGCGTCCACGATGGGCGCGATGATCAGCACGCCGCCGCGCATCAGCAGCATCATGAAGACGATCGAGGTGCCGTCGAAGGTGTAGGCCAGCGTGGTGGTGCCGATGATCGCCGCGGTGCACAGGCCGGAGAAGAGCGTCCAGCGCCCGGGCCGGGGCAAGGAGAGCGGCCCGACCTTCCACTGCGTCGCGTCCCGCCACCAGCCGGAGAGGCCGATGAAGAGCATCATGCACACCAGCGAGGCGAGGGTGGAGATCGGCAGGACCTGCAGGCCGCTGAGCGAGCCCTCGCCGGAGCTGACCGCCTTCGTCATCGCGCTGTAGGGCGCGTAGGCCGCGAAGTAGCCGAAGGCCCAGATCCAGATGGACCACTCGGAGAAGCGCGCTCGGAAGGTGTTGGCCGTCATGTCTCGCATCATGCCTCAGTCGGAGAAGGCGCGTTCCCCTTCTCCCGTGCAACGGGCATGCACATTGCTCTGGTCAGGACGAAACCCAGGGAGGCGGCCATGAAGATGATCGTGTGTGCGTTCGATGGATCCGACAACGCGATGAAGGCGGCGCAGAGCGCGGCCGAGCTGGCGCGGAAGTTCGACGCACGCCTCGCGCTCGTCTACGTGGTGGAGCCGTACGCGCCGCCGGTGGATCTGCCCGGCATCTCCTTCGTCGACTGGGTGGAGCCGCACCGCAAGGCCGCCACCCGGCTGCTCGAGGACGCCGCCTCGCAGCTCCTCAAGGACTTCGGCGTGGCGGCCTCGAGCGAGGTCCGGGTGGGCAATCCGGCCAACGAGATCGTGACCTGCGCGCAGGAGCACGGCGCAGACCTCATCGTGGTCGGCAGCCGCGGGCACGGGGCGATGAAGCGCCTGCTGATGGGCAGCGTGGCCGACCGCGTGGTGCACCTCTCCCACGGGCCGGTGTTCGTGGTGCGCTAGTGGACGACCAGGACCGGCCGCGCGCAGGTGTGGAGCAGCCGGTCCGAGACACTGCCCAGAAGCGCCCGGGCCACCGCGCCGCGTCCCCGGCTGCCCACCACCAGCACGTCCACCGCGAGTTCCTCCGCGAGCGCGCCGATCACCGCCGCCGCCTCTCCGCGCAGCATCCGCGTCTCCACCCGCCAGGCCGGCACGCGCGTGCGCTCGGAAGCCTCGGTGAGCAGGCGGGCTGCAATCCGCTCTACCGCCTCTTCGAAGGGGAGGAACACGCGCTCCTCGTCCTTCGGCTGGGCCGGGCACGCGTGGACGATGGTGAGCCGGGCCTCGAAGCGGTTGGCCAGCTCTCCGGCCACGCTCAAGGCCCGCCGCGCCTCGTCCGATCCATCGATCGCCACCAGCACATGCCCGAGCCCGCGCGTTCCGTTCATGTCCGCCGCTTCGTGCACCGCGTGTGCCTCCTCTGCCTGATGGTGTGTCCTGGAGGGCTCGCGTGCAGCCCGGGCCGCAGGCGCAGGATCTGCGGCGTCCCCGCCGGCACCGCACGATTTGCAGGCGGCTCCCGTGCCTTCCCCCCGGAGGCGGGCTGGCACGTCTCTTCCAAGGCATGGGATCGCAGTCCACATGAAGGAGGAGAGAGAACTTGAACCCCGCCCAGATCACCTTCCGCGGCATGGACGTCAGCGAAGCGCTCGCCGAGCACATCCAGGCCGAATACGAGAACCTCTTCCGCTTCAACGACCGGATCCAGAGCTGCCACGTGACCGTGG
>CAZCWA010000253.1:0-7419 GCA_964502265.1 uncultured Myxococcaceae bacterium
AGCGTGTTCGACCTGAAGACGCAGGGCTTCACCCTGGTGCGCGGGCCGATCTTCACCGACCTGCTGCTCGCCGACGAGATCAACCGCGCGCCGGCCAAGACCCAGTCCGCACTGCTGGAGGCGATGCAGGAGCGCTCCGTCTCGCTCGAGGGCCGGAACATCACGCTCGCGCCCATCTTCACCGTGTTCGCCACCCAGAACCCGGTCGAGTCCGAGGGCACCTATCCCCTCCCCGAGGCGCAGCTCGACCGCTTCCTCCTGAAGATCGAGGTCGGCTACCCGAGCGAGGACGAGGAGGACGCCATCCTCTCCTCGGTGCACCAGGGCTTCGACGCGGGGAACCTCGAGCGCGCGGGCGTGGCGCAGGCGGTGACGCGGGAGCAGGTGCTGGCCGCGCGCGAGGCGCTGCAGCAGGTGAACATCGAGCCGCAGGTCCTCGCGTATGTGCGCAAGCTGGTGGGCGCCACCCGGACCTCGCCGCGGATCCGGTTGGGTGCGGGGCCCCGCGCGGGCGTGCACCTGCTGCTCGCGTCGAAGGCCCTGGCCGCGCTGCGCGGACGGCCGTTCGTGACGCCGGACGACGTGCGCTATCTGGCCGCGCCGGTGCTGCGTCACCGCCTGCTGCTCTCGCCGGACGCGGAGCTCGACGGGGCGACGGCGGCGGACGTGCTGCGCGAGGTGGTGCAGTCGGTCGAGGTCCCGCGGTGATCCCCACCACCCGCCTCTGGGTGGCGCTGTGCATCCTCGCCGCACCCGCGATGGCGGCGGGCTTTCTGCCCGGGCTCTGGAGCGTGGTGCTGCTGCTGGACGCGCTGCTGGTGCTCGTGGCGGTGGGTGACTACCTGCTCGCGCGGCGGGCGAAGCTGGAGGTGTGGCGGGAGCTGCCGGCCCGGCTCGGCGTGGGCATCCCCAACCGCGTGGTCCTGCACCTGGTGAACCGCGAGACGCGGCCCTTCCGGGTGAAGGTGAAGGACGACGCGCCGGAGTCGTTCGAGACGGAGCCGGAGGAGCTCGAGCTCCGCATCGGCGCGCAGAGCCGCGCGAAGACGGGCTACAAGGCCACGCCGCAGAAGCGCGGGCGCTTCGCCTTCGGGGATCTTCACCTGAGGGTGCGCGGTCCGTTCGGCCTGATGTGGAGCGAGCGGATGATCCCCCAGTCCGCCGAGGCGCCGGTCTATCCGGACATGCGCGGCGCGTCGCGGCTGCTGCTCTCGGGGGCGGCCCTGGACCTGGTGAACCTGGGCCTTCGCCAGCTCCGCCGTGACGGGCGCGGCAGCGAGTTCGCGCGGCTCCGCGACTACGCGCAGGGCGACTCGGTGCGCGACGTGGACTGGAAGGCGACCGCGCGGCGCAACCGTCCGGTGGCGCGGGTGATGGAGAGCGAGCGCTCGCAGTCGATCCTGATCTGCATCGACGCGGGCCGCTCGATGGCGGCGAAGGTGGACGGGCTGACCAAGCTCGACCACGCGGTGAACGCGGCGCTCTTCCTCGCCTTCGTGGCGGTGCGCAACGGGGACCGGGTGGGGCTGGCGGTGTTCGCGGACGGGGTGAAGGCGTACCTCGCCCCCGACGGCGGCCGGAAGCAGTACCGGAAGATCGTCGACACGCTGTACGCCACCAAGCCGGCGCTGACGTACGTGGACTACCTCGGGCTCTTCAAGGAGCTGAACGTCCGGCTGCGGCGGCGCACCCTGCTCTGCCTCTTCACCGATCTGCTCGATGAGGAGCAGGCCTCGTCGCTGGTGATGCCGATCCGGCGGCTCGCCCGGCGCCACGTGCCGCTGTGCATGACGGTGAAGGACACCGGGATCGTGGAGCTGCTGCGCACCGAGCCGCACGGCCCCGAGGACGCCTTTGGCCACGCGGTCGCCAGCGAGCTGCTCGGCGAGCGCGAGCAGATGAAGCACCGCATCGCCCAGGACGGCGTGCAGGTGGTGGACGTGCACCCCGAGGAGCTCTCGCTGGCCGCGGTGAACCGCTACCTCGACATCAAGGCGCGGGGGATCCTCTAGGTGCGGATCGCGCTGCTGGTGATCGACCTGGAGGGCGTGGCGGGCGTGGACGCGCTGGGCGCGCTGGTCGCTGGGTCGCTGCTGTATCCCGCGGCGTGCGGTGCACTGACGAAGGAGACGGCGGCCGCGGTCGAAGGGCTGCTCGAGGCGGGTTTCGATCGCGTGCGGGTGAGCGACAGTCACCGCGCCGGCGCCATGCGGCTCAACGTCGACGTGGGCGGGCTGCCGGAGGGGACGGAGGTCTTCTGGGAGGAGGACGCGTACTCAGCCGAGCTCTTCGAGGGCGTGAGCGCGGTGGCCTGTCTCGGCATGCACGCAGCCGCCGGCAGCCAGGGCTTCGCCGCGCACACCATGGACGTGCACTGCGGCTGGGGGCTCGGGGGGCGCAGGCTGTCGGAGACGGACATCGTCTTCGCGCTCGCCGCCGAGCACGGGATCCCGGCCCTCTTCTCCTCGGGCGATGACGTGCTCGAGGCGCAGCTCGCGCGCGGACCGGCGGCCAACAGGCCCCGCTTCGTGCGGACGAAGCGCGCGCTGGGCACACGCAGCGCCGAGTCGCTCCCGATCGCGCAGAGCGTGGAGGCGATCCGGCGCGCCGCTGCGACGTGCCGTCCTGTCGAGACGCGAGCGGTGGGCCGTCCGCGCGCGCATCTGACGCTGACGTTCAAGAGCCGCTGGCAGGCAGAGCTCGCCGCGGCAGCGGGCGGCACGCGATTGGACGCGCGGACGGTGCAGGTTCGCGGGGATGAGGACGGGCGCGGCTTCCGGGCGGACTACGACGAAGCCCGGCGGCTGACGTCGCTCTCCAGCGCGCGGCTGGGCGAGGCGATCCGAGGCATGCCCGGGCTGGCCGGCTTCGAGGAGGACGCCACCGCACTGGTCGCGCGACCGCTGCGGAGGGCGCAGGTGCCGGAGGTGACGGGGCGCGCCGACCGGGCGCTGGCTGCGTTCCTGCGCCGGACGGAGGGCGGGGAGGATTGGCAGCTCGCGGACCGCGCGATCACGCTGCACATGCTGGAGGGGCACGCGCCGCGCTTCTTCGAAAGGCACGCGCTCGGCGCGCGGCTCGAACGGGCTGTGGAACGGTTGGAGGAGCTGCCGGCGGAGTTCCCGCAGGGGCTCGATCCGTTCGCGGGCATGGCGCGGCTCGATGCGCTCTATCTGCGAAGCCTTCGGGGCCACGCGCCCCTGGGTTCCGTCGACACCCAGGCGCTGCGCGACTACGTGATGTTCGGCTCGTTCGCCTCCGGGAGGCTCTGGGGCTGGCTGATGTCGGAGCTCGCCGGGCGCGCCGGGTTGCTGCCCCGCCCTCATCCGTCTCCCCGCGTGCTGCGCCAGACGCGGCGGGCGGACGACCTCTACTGGGTCACCCACCTCTTCCTGCTGCAGACGGACTACCTCGCGCGGCCTTTGCCGAAGGACGTGCTGCTCGCCGAGCGCGAGGAGCTATTGCTCGCGTGCGACTGGCTGGTGCGGACGCGCCAGGTCGATCTCGCGGCGGAGGTTGCGTTCTGCCTTCAAGCGGCGGACGAGCACGACACGGCCGAGCACCGCGCGCTTCTCTCGCTGCTTGCGCAGAATCAACGCCGCGACGGGACGGTGGAGGACCCGGGCCGCGAGTCGGACGCGGACGCACGGAGCCTCGCGCACGGAACGGCTGCCAGCCTGCTCGCCCTGGCCGGCGCGGGTGAAAGACGCGGGCCGCGCTGACGCGGAAGTCAGTCACGACGTGCCGTGTCAGAGGTTCGGGAGCGGCGGGCCGATCCGAGCCCGTGATAGACTGCAAACATTCATGTCCGCGCACGGCACCGACGCACAAGACGCCGCCATCGATCCGATGGTCGGCAAGGTGTTGCACGGGCGCTTCTCGATCCTCGAAGTGATCGGGAAGGGGGGGATGGGCCGGGTCTACAAGGCGGTGCAGGCACCGCTGGACCGTCTGGTCGCGCTGAAGATCCTGAACCCGCAGTACGGCGGCGGACGGGATCCGCAGTTCCACAAGCGCTTCTTCCTCGAGGCCTCGCTCACCGCGAAGCTGCGCCACCCGAACACCATCACCGTCATCGACTACGGTCGAACCGACGAAGGCATCTTCTACATCGCGATGGAGTACGTGGAGGGCCAGACGCTCGCCCAGGTCCTCGCCTCCACCGGCCCCATCGCGTGGTCGCGCACGCTGGACATGGTTCAGCAGATCTGCCGGTCGCTCCGCGAAGCGCACAAGCTGGGGATCATCCACCGCGACCTCAAGCCGGCCAACGTGATGCTCCTCACCGGCGAGGCGGATCACGACCTGGTGAAGGTGCTCGACTTCGGGTTGGTGAAGCCGCTCGAGCAGAAGGTGGATGCGGAGATCACCCAGGGCGGCGTGATGCTCGGCTCGCCGCTCTACATGGCGCCGGAGCAGGCGCGGCACGTGTCCGACGTGCGCAGCGACGTCTATTCGCTCGGCGTGGTGATGTACCAGATGCTGATGGGCCGCCCGCCCTTCCAGACGAAGGAGCCGATGGAGGCGATCCTCCAGCACATGACCCAGAGGCCGCCGCCGTTCGCGCAGCTTCGACCGGATCTGGGCGTGCCCGCGGAGGTGGAGACCATCGTCCTGCGCGCGCTGCAGAAGGAGCCGGGGCAGCGCTTCCAGTCGATGGACGAGTTTCTCGAGGCCATCCGGTCCGCCGGGCAGTCGCTGCTGGGCGGCAGCGGCGCCTTCGCCGATCCGCGGATGCCCCTGGCGAGCGGACCGCGCTGGAGCCTCCCCACGCCGCCGCCGCTCCCCGTTCCGGGACAGGCCGGGCTCACGCCGCCGCCGAACACGCCCTGGCCCGCCACGCCGCCCGGCACGCTGCCCCCGCATCATCCCCGCTCCGGCACGCCGCTCCCCTTCTCGCCCACCGTGGCCACCTCCGGCGTCCAGGGCGCGGACGAAGTATCGGTGGACCTCGACGACGAGGAGGAGCCAGCCGCTTCGAAGCGCGGCCGCAACAACCTCGCCCTCTTCGGTGGCGTGTTCGTCGTCGCGGTGGCGCTCGGCGTGGGCGTGGTGTGGTGGCTCGCGCGGCCCTCGCAGAACGCTGGACCCGATCCGGTGGCGATCGCCGTGCCCGCCGTCCCTCCTCCGCGGATGCCGCCGCCGTCGCCGAGCGTGGCCGAGCCGCCCATCCCGATCGAGTCTCTGCCCCAGGCGCCGGTCGCGGTCCCAGGGCCTCCGCCCAGTCCGGCTCCGGAAGTGCAGCCGGCGGCCGCAGTGAACGTGCGGTTCCGGATCACCTCGGAGCCATCCGGCGCGCGCGTCTTCCTCGGCGACCGGGAGCTGGGCACCGCGCCAGTCACCTTCGAGCTGCCGCAGGGTGACGACGGGCTCGCGTCCGCCACGGTGAGGCTCACGCTCGATGGCTACCAGCCGAAGACGCTGACGGCGAAGGGCCGTGGCCCGAGCGTCGAGCTGAACGGGAAGCTGAAGAAGCGCGCTGCCCGCGGGCCCAGGGAAGATCCCTACAAGGACGATCCGTACCAGTGAAACGAACGAGCTCCCGGACACGATGCGGTGGGTGGGTGGTGGCGTGCGCGATCGTCGCGCTGATCGTCCCTTCTGCGGCCTGGGCGGATCCCCGGCTGGAGGCGCGGCGCCACTTCCGGGCGGGGATGGCGCACATCCAGCAGGGGTCCTACGAGGACGGCATCCGTGCGCTGGAGCGGGCCTATGCGGCCAAGCCGCACCCGAACGTGATGTTCAACATCGCGCGCGCCTACCAGGACTGGGGCAAGCACGCGGAGGCGGTGGCCGCCTACCAGCGCTACCTCGCCGCGAACCCGCCGGATTCGGCCGCGGTCCGGCTGATCGTCGTCGAGCTCGAGCGGACCATCGCGCAGAGTCAGGCGCAGGCCGAAGCGGCTGCAGCCTCGTCTCGGGACGCGGCACAGGCGGGCGCTCAGGGCGGTGGAGAGACGAACGCGGGCGGCGCGCAGGCGGCTGGTGCGGAAGGTGTCGACGGCGCGGTGGGAACGCCCACGGCCGAAGAGGTCGCGGCCCTGCAGCGGCTGGCCTCGCTCACGGATCGGCTCGAGGCCGCGCTGGCGCGGGCGGAGGCGATGGGGACGCCGGCGGAGACCTCGCGTCCTTCCGGAGGCGGGCAGACGGCAGCGCCCGGTGCCGAGGCCTTCCCGCTGGACGCGGCGGCGGACGCGGCCCCGTACGAAGAGGTCGTGGTCACCACCGCCCGGCGCGCGCAGAGCACCACCGAGGCGCCCTTCTCCACCACCATCATCACCGGAGAGGAGCTGCGGCTGTCCGGCGTGTCCTCGCTGGTGGAGATCCTCCGCCGGGTGCCGGGCGCGGAGGTGATGCAGATGGGCGTGGGGAGCGCGAACGTCAGCTTCCGGGGCTTCAACCAGCGGATGAGCAACAAGGTGATCGTGCTCGTGGACGGGCGCACCGAGTACCAGGACTTTCTCGGCCTCACCGTGTGGCCGACGCTGCCCGTGTCGCTGGAGGAGATCGAGCGCATCGAGGTCATCCGCGGCCCCGGCTCTGCGCTCTACGGCGCGAACGCGGCGCTGGGCCTCGTGAACATCATCACCCGTGCGCCCGGAACCGGTCCTCGCAGCCAGTTCGCCTTCTCCGGCGGCACGCAGAGCCACGCATCCGGCACCTTCATTGCCTCGGGCGGCGAGCAGCGGCTGCGCTACCGGGCGTCGGTGAGCTACGACCAGTCGGACAAGTGGAGCCGTGACTTCGCCGACGGCCGGCCGGACTTCGGCTCGGCGCACGCGGACACCTCGTTGGCGCTGCAGGGGGCACGCGCCAACCTGAATGCCATCTACACCTTCGACCGGGACGCGCAGGTGGGTGTGTCGGGCGGGGTGAACCGGCTCTACACCGAGCTGTATGCCCTCGGCCTGCTGCGCAACTACTCGATGGACGCCACGTCCGCGTACGCCAAGAGCGACGCGGTGCTCGGGCCGGTGAAGCTCAAGCTCTTCTGGAACCACCTCACTCTCGGAGCGCGGCCCCAATACGAGCCCGTGGGCGCGCGGTCACTGCAGACACAGGTGGACTCGAACCTCTTCGACGCGGAGGCGCTGTTCTCGCGTTCGTTCGAGCTGGGCGGCAACCACCAGTTCTTCGCCGGCGTCTCCGGCCGGCTCAAGCGCGTGGTCTGGGACTACCTCGACGCCTCGCACACGGAGCAGCACGCAGCGGTCTTCCTTCAGGACGAGTGGCGGATCGTGAAGCCGTTCCGCATCGTGGCGAGCTGGCGGCTGGACCGGCACCCTCTGCTCGATGGCGGCAAGCCCGGCTACGCGCAGTCGCCGAGGCTGTCCGCGGTGTGGATGCCGGTGGATGGCCATGCGTTCCGCGCCTCCGCCGCCAGCGCCTTCCGCGAACCCACCTTCCTCGAGAGCTACA
>CAZCWA010000254.1:0-7381 GCA_964502265.1 uncultured Myxococcaceae bacterium
CGCCGAGCTCAAGCGCACCGGCAACGAGTACGTCCACCTGGACATGACGCACCTGGGCCGCGGGTTCCTCGCCAAGCGCTTCCCCAACATCTACGCCACCTGCCGCGCGTTCGGCGTGGACATGGCGGTGCAGCCCATCCCGGTGGTGCCGGCGGCGCACTACCAGTGTGGCGGCGTGGTGACGGACCTGCGCGGGCGCACCAACGTCCCCGGGCTCTATGCGGTGGGCGAGGTCTCGCACACCGGGCTGCACGGAGCGAACCGGCTCGCGTCCAACTCGCTGCTCGAGGGCCTCGTGTTCGGACATCGCGCCGCGCAGTCTGCGGTGGAGGAGCTGGCCGGTGTCTCCCACCCGCGCGAGGACCCGCCGCTGTGGGATCCGGGTTCGGCGGTGCCGTCGGACGAGATCGTCGTCGTCACCCAGAACTGGGACGAGATCCGCCGGATGATGTGGAACTACGTGGGCATCGTCCGCTCCTCGAAGCGGTTGATGCGCGCGCGCAGGCGGCTGGACCTGCTGCGCGAGGAGATCCGCGAGTACTACTGGAACTTCAAGGTGACCCGGGACGTGATCGAGCTTCGCAACATCGCCGACGTGGCCCACCTGATCGTGGAGTGCGCCACCCGCCGCAAGGAGAGCCGCGGGCTGCACTTCACCATCGACTACCCGGAGCGGGACGACCACAACTGGGCGCGGGACACCGTCGTCTCGAGGGAGCCGTAGCGGATGGCGATTGGTGGCGACAGGCGGGTGCTCGATCCCGCGGGAGAGCGCGGACCTGAGGGCGAGCCGGGCAAGCTCCCCTTCGATCCCCGGCGGATCCCCTGGGTCTCGGGCACGGTGCTGGTGCTGGCGGTGCTGATCTTCGCGGGCGAGCTTCTGGCCGGGGTCCCGTTCGTGGAGCTGTTCGCGCTCTACGGGCCGGCGGTGGTCCCGGGCGGTCAGTGGTACCGCGCATTGAGCACCGTGCTCGTGCACGGCAGCTTCATGCACATCTTCTTCAACATGATGGTGCTCTACACGATCGGGATCCCGTTCGAGCGCGCCATCGGCACCTGGCGGTTCCTGCTCGTCTCGCTGATCGGCGCGCTGGGCTCGGCGGTGTTCGTGCTCTGGCTCGCCTTCGACAGCGCCACCGTGGGCGCCTCCGGGATGATCCTCGCCTGGGCGGGCGCGATGCTGCCCATCGCCACCCGGGAGGGGCGCCGCCAGCTCTCCTCGTGGCTGGTGCAGATCGGCCTGCTCAGCGCCCTGCCGCTCCTCTTCCCCGCCATCCGGATCAGCTGGCAGGGGCACCTCGGCGGGTTCGTCTTCGGCGTCCTCGCGGGGCTCTTGCTGCGGAACCGCGCGCGCAACTTCCCCACCGGTGCGCCCATCCTGCTCTTCATCACCGCCGCGCTGGTGGTGGTGGCCGCTTACGCAGGCGCTTCCTAGAGAGCGCTCCGCTCAGGTGTCGTCTTCGTCCGCCGGACCCGCCAGGCGCGGATGCTCACCGGTGCCCCGGCGCTGGCTGGCGCTGGCCGCCAGATCCACCACCTCGCGGAGCTGCCGGCTCACCGCGCGCAGCACGCCCTTGAGCAGCTCCGGTCGATCCGACACGAGGTCGAGGAAGTCGCGCCGGTCGATCACCAGCACGCTGGTGTCCACCTTCGCCACGTTCTTCGTGGGGCGGGGCGCGCCGTCGAGGAGGCTCACGTCGCCGAACGCCTCCCGCGCGCGCAGGGTGAGGACTCGCTCGCCCTTGCGGTAGGCCTCCACCTCGCCGGTGACGATGACGTAGAGCGCGTCGCCCGGATCGCCCTCGTCGTAGATCACCTCGCCGGCGCGGAACTGGTGCTCCCGCGCGAGCTGCGCCACCGCCGCCACGTCGTCCACGTCCGACTGCGCGAACATCTCCACGCCCTCGAGCGCGAAGAGGCGCTTCACCGTCGCATCGCCCATGTCGTCCTCCATCGGCGGCAGGGTCCACTGCCCGAAGCGCCGCGCCACCTGCCGGGCACACGCGTGCAACACGAAGTCGTCGGAGTGGCAGAGGAACCCGAGGTGGTCCGAAAGCCGCGCCCCCGTCCCCGGCGGCAGGTCGCGGTGGTGGGCCTCGGTCTGCTCCATCACCAGCGCGCGGTCCTCTTCGTCCACCAGGTTCTCGAACAGCTCCAGCGCGTACGCCCGGCGCCTCGGATCGCCGCCCACCAGGTGCTGGTGGATCCGCCGCATGGAGCGGGGCGGATAGAGCAGGCCCAGAAGCCAGAAGGACAGCTCGTAGGCCTGATCCAGCCTGTCGCCCACCACGCGCGTGAGCAGCGCCTCGTCGCCCAGCGCAGCGCGCAGATCCCGGTAGGTGCCCAGAAGCCTCCGGTAGACCTCGCGCCGTCTGCCGAGCGCCTCGCGCACCCGCTTCGGATCCGCCTCCAGCGACGGCTCGGCCTCCTTGAGGCGGGTGAGCGCCACGCCGATCCGGTAGTGCAGGAACGCTTCGTCGCGCACGTTGGAGAAGAGCAGCGCGTCGAAGGCCGCTTGCGTCCCCACCCGGCGCAGCACGCGCGGAAGCTCGTAGCGGACCGCCGCCGGCCGGGTGCGATCGTTGAGCGCGGCCTCGACCAGTGGGACCACCGCATCGCCCAGCGCCGCGAGCGCGACCCGTGCGTTGGCCCGCTCGTCCCGCCAGGTGAGGAAGGCCATCAGGCGCTCCGCCAGCGCGAGGTAGCCGCCCTGCCCCACCGATACCAGCGCGAGGTTGCGCACCGACGCGTCGCCATCCTCGAGCGCGCGCTCCAGGGGCACCGTCCACCGCGGATCCGGAAGCCGGCCGTACAGGCGCGCGAGCTCCCTTCGCTCTGCCACCGGGGCGCTCTCCGCACGCGCGGCCATCCCCTCCAGCAGCGTGATGGCCTGCGCGTCCCCGACCATCGCCAACGCACCGAGCGCCGCGCAGCGGGTGCCCGGATCGTCGGTGTGCACCAGCAGGGGAAGGAGCACCCTCGCGCGCGCGGGCGCCAGCCTCCCCAGCGCCCACGCGGCCTCGGCCCTCGGCCTGCGCGCGGCCGAACCCAGCACCCGCTCCAGCGCGACCACCGACTCCTGCGCGCCCGTCTGCGCCGCGAGCCTCACCCCGCGCTCCACCACCCGATCGGATGGGTGCGCGAGCAGAAGCGCGAGGTGCGGGCGGACCACCTCGTTGCCACTGCTCTCCAGCAAGGAGAGCGCGTTGAGGACCCGCTCCGGCTCCGGCGCCGACAGCGCGCTCACCAGAAGGCCCTGGCTGCGCGTGTCCCACTCGGGCAGCTCCGCTGGCGCATCGCCGAGCTGCGACTGCAGCGCCGCCACGTACGCGGGCCGAAGGCGCCACCACGCGAAGGCTGCCACCGCGCACACCGCCAGCAGCAGCACCGCGGGCACGGGACCCGAGAGCCAGGGCCCGGCGGCGATGAGCAGGATCCCGCCCACCGCCAGGCCGCCCTTCTTCACCAGGCCATCCACCAGCGCGCGCACCCGGTCCCGCACGCCGTCGGGGATGGGCGCGTAGAGGAGCTGCACCGCCACCGGGACGATGGACAGGGTGAAGGCGCTCTCCACCAGCTTGAGCACCGAGGCCGGCCAGAGCGGATCGGGCACCACCACCACCAGCACCGCGAACGGCAGCAGCACCGCGGGGATGAGCGCGAGGTAGCGAAGCAGCCCCAGGTGGTGGAGGAGCCTGCCGGCGAGGAGGAACTGGAAGAGGGTGCAGACGATGCCCAACCAGAGCTGCTGCGTTCCGAAGTGGACCGCCAGCTCGTCCTCGCCCAGCGTCCGGGAGGCTCGCTCGCGGAAGACGAAGTCCGCCAGCGGCGTGAGCACCGAGAGCACCCCCACCAGCCCCGCCAGCGCGATGGGATACGGGTGCGTGCGCAGGAAGGACCAGACGTCCGGCTCGTCGCCCGCGCGGCCCTGGGCGCCTGCGCGGCCCCTCCCGTTCGCGGCACCCGTTCCACCGTTCGTCGACAGCGCGCGCGGGGCCACGTTCAGCCGGTGGTGGAAGCGGAACGCCAGCGCGGCGCCGAGGAGCATCACCGCCGCCATCGCCACCAGGGTCACGGTGCCGGCCCAGCGCGCGAGGCCCTGCGACAGGGCGCCGCCCAGGATGGCGCCGGTCATCGCGAAGCCGCCGATGAGGGTGAACGCGCGGCGCGACTCGCGCGGGTCGAACACGTCGCCCATCGCGCCCCAGAAGACGATCGCCAGCAGCGTGGTGAAGCTCTCCGCGAACAGGTAGAGCAGCAGCGCCGAAGAGGAGAGCCCGAACCACAGCGCGATGCTGGTCACGGCCGCCACCGCCGCGCCCGCGAGCGCGAGCCGCATGGGCTCCTTCTTCGTCCGCCGCCCCAGCATCGCCGCCGCCGCCGTCACCGCCGCGGTCAGTGCCGCCGAGCCGACGTAGAGGAAGGGCAGCGCCTCGGGGCGGAAGCGCGCGACCACCAATGCGTTGGCCGCCGGCTTGAGCAGCGTCACCGCCGCGAGGAAGCAGATCTGGAACGCGGCTGCGGGCGCGATGCGCCGGAAGCCGATCGCTCCGACCGGGGTGAAGAGGGCGCCGATGGCACCGGCGACGACCGAGCCCGCGGGCGACGGGGCCGGCTGCGGGGAGGACGGCGCCGCCACGTCAGCTCACTCCGCGCGCGTTCCCAGATCCGCGCGACCGAGCGTGGACGCCAGCCGCAAGGTGACTTCCTTCGTGCCCTCGGGGAGCGTGGCCGAGCCGTCCGCCGCGCGCCTGGGGAAGCGCACCCGGTAGCGGACCCAGAACTCGCCCATGTAGGGATAGAGCGCCCGCGCGTCCAGGTTCACGCGCTGCACCCGCTCCACCTCGGCCGGCAACAGCTCCACCCCGCCGCCGCGCATGGCGATCCGCCAGATGGAGTTCTTCCGATCGAAGTCGTCGTAACGGGGCTCGCGCGTCCAGGCGCCGAGCTCGAAGACGTGGAACTGCTCCCACTCCGCGCGCTCTTCCGCGAGGAGCTTCTGCACCTCCTCGAGGCTCATCGACTTGAACTCCGCCACCCGCTCCACGCGCGCCTGGCGGAACTCCCACGACTGGTAGGTCGCGCCGGCGAAGAGCTGGGTGGCGAAGCCGGTGTAGATCTCGCCCGTGTCCGAGTAGCGATCGAGCACCTCGCGGTAGCGCCGTTCTGCCGCGCTGTCCGGGAGCTTGGGCGCCGGGTCGCCCACGGTGGGCGGCGCGGTCCTGCAGCCGGACGCGGCGAGCATCAAGACGCCTGCGGCGACGAACGCGCAAGCCCGGCTCACGGGATGAAGTCCTTCCGCGTGAACAGCGAGGTGAGCGCCACGCCCTGCGCCTCGATGGCCTCGCGTCCGCCCTCGAGCCGGTCCACCAGCGCGAAGATCCGCGAGACCTTCAGGCCCTCCGCCCTCACCCGCTCCACCGCCTTCAGCGACGAGCCACCGGTGGTGACGACGTCCTCCACCACCGCGACCTCCGCCCCGTCCTGCAGCAGCGAGCGGCCTTCGATCCAGGCGCCGGTGCCGTGGCCCTTGGGCTCCTTGCGCACGATGAACGCGGGGATGGGCCAGCCGGCGAGGTAGCTCACCGTGCTCACCGCCGACGCGAGCGGATCCGCGCCCAGCGTCAGCCCACCCGCGGCGGTCGCCTGCGGCGTGTCGCGGCGGATCGCGTCGAGGAAGAGCCGGCCGATGAGCCAGTGCCCCTCGGCGGTGAGCGCCGTCCGCTTGCAGTCGATGTAGAAGTCCGACTCGAGGCCGGACGAGAGCTTCACCTTCCGCCGCTCGAACGAGAGCTGCGTCAGAAGCTCCAACAGCCGCGCCCGGTCGCGGGCGAACGCATCGGTCACCGTCTGCCCTCCAGATACGCCACCAGCTCGGACGAATAGCGGAGCTGCTCGAGGAGCTGGTCCTGCCGCACGCGGTCCAACGAGTCGAACGCCTCCGCGAGCAGGGAGAGATCCTGGTTCAGCTCGCCCAGCCGCAGGGTCACGTCCTGCGCGAGCTCGTCCGCGTCGACCTCCTGATCGCCCACCGTCTCCGGCGCGAGGTCGTCGTCCGGCTGCAGCGCCTTCTCCAGCATGGAGCGGATGGACGGGCTCAGCCGCCCCTGCCCCTTGAGCCGCGCCTTCACCGCCTCCAGCTCGCTGGCCTCCACCGGCCGCGCGTGGATCGCCGACACGAGCGCCATCAGCAGCGCGTCCTCGTCCGAGAGGTCCGTGTGCAGCCTCGCCAGCACGCGGTCGCGCTGGAGGAACCGGAGCGCCGCCACCCGCCGGAAGCCGCAGATGAGCTGGAACCTGTCGGGCGGCTTGAGCCGCACGTCCACCGGGAAGAGCTGGCCGAGCCGCGCAAGATCCGTGGCCAGCAGCGAGAGGTCCCCCTCGTCCCGCATCTGGAAGGTGGTGTCCTCGTCGATCCGGTCGATCGCGATCATCGCCGCCCCCGCCGCGGGCTGACGGCGCAGGCGCGGGAAGTCCGGCAGCGGCGGCGCCTCGGGCGGCTCGGGGGGAGGCGCAGGCTCCGGTGACGTGGGCGTGGTCGGCGTCGGCTCCTCGGGCGGCAGCGGACCGCCGGTGTCCTGAACCTCGACCGCGGCCTCGGGCTCGGGCACGGGCTCCGGTGAAGGCTCCGCCGGGAGGATCACGTTCTGCTCGGGGACGGTGGCCTCCACTGCCACGTTCGCCTCCGGCTCGGGCGGAGGCGGGACGAGCACCGCGCCTGCGGGATGTGCTTCTGCGGGGGCCGCGTGTGCGAGGGCCTCGCCCGCCGCCTCCGGCGCTTCGTTCTCGGCGACCGGGGCCTGGGGCTCGTCGTGTTCCACGTTCATGCGGCGCGTAGAGTGCCCGATGGGGCCGCGCCCTCCAAGTGGGTGAATCTCCACGGGTTCGACGAGCGGGGGCAGGCCCCTCGCTCTGTCGCCTGGCTAGCGGCCCTTCTTGCGGAGGACGACCTTCTTCTTCGCCGCCCCGACGGTGGGCGCAGAGGGAGGCAACGGCCGGTTCTCCGGGCGCGGGGGCGGAGCGGGCGGCTTGCCGGCTGCACGCCGGGTCTCTGCACGGGCAGGCGGCGGGGGCGGACGCGGCGGTGCTTCGGCCCGGGCGCTCGTGGCCGTCGTTCCGGAGGAGGCGCTGGCCGTCATCACCGGCCGGGCCGGCGGCGCAGGCGGCCGGTTGGCGCGCGACTCGGTCCCGCCCCGGTTCTCGGACTGGGCAGGCCGCGCCGGGCGCTCGGCCGGCTCCGCGTTCCCCATGTCGATGTGGCCGCGGAAGCTGGCGCCGTCCACGAGGATCACCCGCGGCGCGCGGATGTCGCCCACCATGCGGCCTTCGCGGGTGAGCTCCACGCTGTCGGTGGCGGTGACGTTGCCCACCACCACGCCGC
>CAZCWA010000255.1:0-7329 GCA_964502265.1 uncultured Myxococcaceae bacterium
CCCAAGTACCTCGCCATCAACGGCGACGAGTCCGAGCCGGGCACCTTCAAGGACCGCTACATCCTCGAGGAGGACCCGCACATGCTCCTCGAGGGCATCGCCATCGCGTGCTACGCGCTCGGTGCCCACCGCTGCTACATCTACCTGCGCGGCGAGTTCAAGAAGCCTGCGGAGATCACCAACCGCGCCATCGAGGAGGCCTACGCGGCCGGCATCTTCGGCAAGAGCGTGATGGGCTCCGGCTTCGCCTGCGACGTGTACCTCGTCCGCGGCGCCGGCGCGTACATCTGCGGTGAGGAGACCGCGCTGCTCGAGTCGCTCGAGGGCAAGAAGGGCTGGCCCCGCCTCAAGCCGCCCTTCCCCGCGGTGGTCGGCCTCTTCGGCTGCCCCACGGTGGTGAACAACGTGGAGACCATCGCCTCGGTGCCGCACGTGATCGAGCGCGGCCCCGAGTGGTACGCGAAGCTGGGCCCGGAGAAGTCCGGCGGGACGCGGCTGGTGTGCCTCTCGGGCACGGTGAACCGCCCCGGCGTCTACGAGGTCCCGCTCTCCTGCACCGTCCGCGAGCTGATCGAGTCGCCGCAGTACGGCCAGGGGATGCCGCCCGGCCGCAAGGTGAAGGCGGTCATCCCCGGTGGCTCGTCCGCGCCCGTGCTGGCGGCGAACGAGATCGACGTGGCGATGGAGTTCGAGGCGCTCAAGAACGTCCAGAACATGGCCGGCTCCGGCGGCGTGATCGTGATGGACGACTCGACCTGCATGGTCCGCTCGCTGTGGCGGGTGGCGCGCTTCTACGCCGAGGAGTCCTGCGGCCAGTGCACGCCTTGCCGCGAGGGCACCCCCTGGCAGACGCGCATCCTCCGCAAGATCGAGGAGGGCCGCGGCGAGCCGGGCGACATCGAGGTGCTGCTCAACGTGGCCCAGAGCATCGCGCCGTACCCGCCCATCGGCCTGGGGAACACCATCTGCGCGCTGGGTGACGCGGCGGCGCTGCCGGTGCACTCCTTCGTCCAGAAGTTCCGCAGCGAGTTCGAGGCCCACATCCACGAGGGCCGCTGCCCGCACGGCGATGCGCCCTGGGGCCACTTCGGGACCGGAGGGTTCGCGTGAGCATCGAGGCACTCCTCTTCTACGCGTTCGCGGTGGGGGTCGTCGGCTCGGCGCTGCTGGTGATCTGGTCGAAGAACCCCATCAACTCCGCCATGGCGCTGGTGGGGACGTTCTTCTTCATCGCCGGCATCTACGTGCTGCTGTGGGCGCACACCATCGCGGCGCTGCAGATCCTCGTCTACGCCGGCGCGGTGATGGTGCTCTTCCTCTTCGTCATCATGCTGCTCAACCTCGCGCAGGCAGGGCCCCGGTCGCCGATCACGGTGTCGCGGGTGCTCGGCGGCGGCGCGGTGCTGGGGCTGGGCGCGGTGATGGTGGCGGTGATGCTGCGGCTGGACGGCGGCGTGGCGCCCATGACCGGCGAAGAGATGATGAACTTCGGCACCATCGCCCGGATGGGTGAGCTCATCTACGGCACCTACCTGTTCCCGTTCGAGGCCGTCTCCCTCCTGCTGCTGGCGGCCATCGTCGGCGCGGTGGTGGTGGCCAAGTCCCGCATCTAGCGCTCCTCACCAGAGCCAGACGAGGCATTCCATGTCAGCGGTGCCCATCACCCACTATCTGGTGCTCGCCACCGTCCTCTTCATCATCGGCATGTTCGGCGTGATGGTCCGCCGCAACGCGCTGGTGGTTTTCATGAGCGTGGAGCTGATGCTCAACGCCTCCAACCTCACCTTCCTGGCCTTCGCCCGTCAGCGCGGGGACGACATGGGGCACGTCAATGCCTTCTTCGTCATCGCGGTGGCGGCGGCGGAGGCGGCGATCGGCCTGGCGATCGTGATCGCGGTGTTCCGCAGCCGCAACACGATCAACGTCCAGGAGATCCGGACCATGAAGCACTGAGCGGGGTCTACGAACGATGAACGCGATCCAGCAGTTCTTCATGACCTCCCCCTTCGACGCGCAGAGCGTGTCGAACGCGCTGTGGCTGATCATCGCCTTCCCGGCGCTGGGCGCGCTGATCAACGGCGTGTTCGGCCGGGCGCTGGGGCGGGCCAACGTCAACCTCATCGCCACCGCGGCGGTGGGCGGGTCCTTCGTGATGAGCGTGCTCGCCTTCTGGGCGATCAACGACATCAACACCGCCTTCCTCTCGCCGTACACCGGGATGCCGGTGAACTACGCCCTGGCGGCGGACTACGGCACCTGGTTCCAGGTGGGTGACTTCGCGGTGCGCTTCGGCCTGCGGGTGGACCACCTCTCCGGGACGCTGCTGCTGATCATCACCGGCATCGGCACCCTCATCCACCTGTACTCCACCGAGTACATGAGCCACGACGACGGGTACTGGCGCTACTTCGCCTACCTGAACCTCTTCGTGGCGGCGATGCTGGTCCTGGTGATGGGCGACAACCTCCTGCTCACCTTCGTGGGCTGGGAGGGCGTGGGCCTGTGCTCGTACCTGCTGATCGGCTTCTGGTACACCGACCCGGCCAAGGCCTGGGCGGGCCGCAAGGCGTTCGTCACCAACCGCATCGGTGACTTCGGCTTCCTCCTCGGCACCTTCCTCCTCGTCCTGATGATCGGCGCGTTCAGCCGCGAGTCGGACACCATGGGGAACTTCCGCAACGAGCCGCAGGCGAACCTCTGGCGCACCCAGATCGTCGAGCGCGGCCCGCTCGACTACCAGGGCCTGGAGGCGATGGCGCGCAACCTGCCCTTCAGCAAGGCGCAGGCCGAGGGCCGCAACGCGGTCACCCTCGAGGACACCATCCAGACGGGGCCCCTGGAGGGCTTCACCTACGGCGGGGTGCTCTTCGCCATCATGCTGCTGTTCCTGCTCGGCGCCGCCGGCAAGAGCGCGCAGCTCCCTCTCTACGTGTGGCTGCCGGACGCGATGGCGGGCCCCACCCCGGTCTCGGCGCTCATCCACGCCGCCACGATGGTGACCGCGGGCATCTACCTCTTCTGCCGGATGAGCTACCTGCTGGTGCTCTCGCCGGACGCGATGAGCTACATCGCCATCGTGGGCGCGCTGACCGCGCTGTTCGCGGCGGTGATCGCCTTCGCCCAGGACGACATCAAGAAGGTCCTCGCCTACTCCACGGTCTCGCAGCTCGGGATCATGTTCATCGGCGTGGGCGTGGGCGCCTTCTGGGCGGCGGTGCTGCACCTGGTGACGCACGCGTTCTTCAAGGCCTGCCTCTTCCTCGGCGCAGGCTCGGTGATGCACGGCAACGCCGACGAGACGGACATCAAGAAGCTGGGCGGGCTGCGGCGCGGAATGAAGACCACGTGGCTGACCTTCGCCATCGCCACCGTGGCGATCACCGGCGTCATCCCGCTCTCCGGCTTCTTCTCCAAGGACGCCATCCTGCACGGCGCGGCCACCACCACCCTGCTCGGCCAGGGCGCGGTCCCCAAGCTGGTCTTCTACCTGGGCCTGCTGGCCGCGGCCTGCACCGCGTTCTACATGACGCGGCTGTACGTGCTGACCTTCGAGGGCCGGCGCGCAGCGGACGCGAAGATCCCCGAGAGCAAGGTCCACGAGTCCGGCTGGGCGATGACGGTGCCGCTGCTGGTGCTGGCCGCGCTCTCCATCATCGGCCTGTTCTACGGCATCCCGATGATGTCGCCCCGCGGCGAGCAGGTTCCGTGGATCGACCGGCAGCCGGTGATGCAGAACTTCCTCTCCCCGGTGTTCCGCACCACCGAGCGGATCATGGCGGAGGCGGGCACGGTGGTGGCCACCCACGGCGGGCTGGTGGGCTCGTGGCTCACCGCGTGGGTCATCGCCCTGGTGGCCACGGCGGCGGCGGTCTTCGCCTACGTGAAGTTCTTCCCCGCCCGCGCGGGTCAGCCGGCGCCCTCGGCCGCGCGCCGGGTGCTGGGTTGGACGCGGGAGAAGTTCTACGTGGACGAGCTCTACGACCTCATCGTCATCAAGCCGGTGAAGTGGGTGAGCTTCATGCTCTACAAGGTGGTCGACGCGCTGCTGATCGACACCGTGGTGGTGCGCGGCTCGGCGTGGGTGACCGCGCGGGCGGGCTCGATGCTCCGGTACTTCCAGACCGGTGACGTGCAGAGCTACGCGGCGGTGATGGCGTTGGCGATTCTGGGCGGCGTCGCGTGGGCGCTCCTCAAGGTGCTGCAATGACGGGTTCCTGGCTTCTGAACGTGGCCATCTTCCTGCCGCTCGTCTTCGCGGTGGCGGTGGCCCTCTTCCCCAACACCGAGAAGGGCCTCTCGCGCGGGATGGCGCTGGCGGGGATGATCCTCACCGGCGTGGTCACCCTGGTGATGTACCTGGGCTTCGAGCCGTCCGGCGCCGAGTTCCAGTTCGAGACCCGCATGCGCTGGATCGACGCGGTGGGCATCAGCTACCACGTGGGCGTGGACGGCATCGCGGTGAGCCTCATCCTGCTCACCGGGTTCCTCGGGCCCTTCGTGGTGCTCGGCTCCTGGGGCACCATCCACAACCGGGTGAAGGAGTTCCACGTCGCCCTGCTGGTGCTGCAGGCGGCGATGATCGGCGCGCTCGCGTCCCTGGACATCATCCTCTTCTACGTCTTCTGGGAGGCGATGCTCATCCCCATGTACCTGCTGGTCGGGGTCTGGGGCTCGGAGGAGCGCATCACCGCGGCGGTGAAGTTCTTCCTCTACACGCTGGTGGGCTCGTTCCTGATGCTGGTGGCGATCTTCGCCGTCTACTTCATCGCCCAGCCGGAGGGCCCGCGGTCGTTCGACCTCGCCACCATCTACAACGCGCTCATCTCCGCCAACCGCGAGCTGTCCGCGTGCATGGCCCAGGGCGGTGAGGGCTGCACGCTCTCGCCCATCGCCCAGTCGATGCAGACGTGGGGACCCTGGCTCTTCGCCGCCTTCGCGCTCGCCTTCGCGATCAAGGTGCCGATGTGGCCGGTGCACACCTGGCTGCCGGACGCCCACGTGCAGGCGCCCATGGCGGGGTCGATGATCCTCGCCGGCGTGATGCTGAAGATGGGGACCTTCGGGTTCTGGCGCTTCGCCTTCCCGCTCTTCCCCGCGCAGGGACAGCAGTACGCCGCTTTCCTCGCGGTGCTGGCGGTGATCGGCATCGTCTACGGGGCCCTGATGTGCCTCGCGCAGCGGGACATCAAGAAGCTCATCGCCTACTCGTCGGTCTCGCACCTCGGGTTCTGCATGCTGGGCATGCTGGCGATGACGGTGGAGGGCGCCTCCGGGTCCGCCTACCAGATGATGAACCACGGCGTGGCCACCGGCGCGCTCTTCCTCCTCTTCGGCCTGCTCTACGACCGGGGCCACACCCGGCTGATGGCGGACTACGGCGGGGTGGCGAAGGTGATGCCGGTGTTCGCGGCGTTCTTCCTCGTCATCACCTTCGCGTCGATCGCGGTGCCGGGCACCAACGGCTTCATCGGCGAGTTCCTCGTGCTGCTGGGGACCTTCAAGTCCGGCGTGGTCTCCTGGTGGTTCGGCGCGGTGGCGGCCACCGCGGTCATCCTCTCCGCGGCGTACATGCTGTGGATGGTGCAGCGGGTGTTCTTCGGCGAGCCGTCGCACCGCGAGACCCACCACCTCACCGACATCAACACCCGCGAGATCCTCACCGCGCTCCCGTTCGTGGTGCTGGTGATCGTGATGGGCGTGCTCCCGCAGCCCTTCCTCGAGCGCCTCGAGCCCTCGGCGGAGCGCTTCGTGGCCCGCTCCACGCTCGGCCACCAGAACGCCCAGACCCGCGAGGACCTCCTGGTGATGCGCGTCCAGGACCTCCCCGCCGCCGAGTCCGCCGCCACGCCCGCCCGCCGCCCTGCGCGTCCCGCCGGCACCGCGGCCGGCACCTTCGCCCCTGCCCAGCCCCCCTCGCAGCGCGGGGTGGGCCAGCCTCCGAACATGGTGGCGCCCAGGCACCAGCGCCTGCTCGTCCCCTCGCTCCCGATGGACCGCAATCCATGACCTTCATCGACATCGCTGCGGCAGACTTCCTGCCGTTCATTCCGGCGATCATCCTGCTGGTGGGCGCCTCGGTGCTGCTCACCGCCGAGGTCTACCTCTCCGGCACCACCCGCTCGCACCAGCCGGTGCTGGCGCTGGGCTTCTCGGTGCTGGCCGGCCTCGCCTCGGCGTGGATCATCCCCGAGGAGCCCCGCGAGGTGATGGGCGGGTTCGGGGTGCTGGACCCGTTCTCCTCCTTCATCTCGCTGGTGATCTGCGTGGGCCTGGCGCTGTCGGTGCTCATCGCCGCCGGCTTCTTGCGCCACCGCAAGGCGGAGCGCGGCGAGTTCTACGCGCTGATGCTGCTCGGCGCGTCCGGGATGAGCCTGCTGGCCGTCTCCAACGAGCTCATCGTCCTCTTCGTCAACGTGGAGGTGATGTCGGTCTGCACCTACGCGCTGGCCGCCTTCCTCCGCCGCGGGCCGCGCCCGGCCGAGGCCGCGTTCAAGTACTTCATCCTCGGCGCCTTCTCCTCGGCGGTGCTCCTCTACGGCATCGCGCTGCTCTACGGCGCCACCGGCTCCACCCAGCTCACCGCCATGCGCGACGCCATGCCCACCGCCATGGCCGAGACCCCGGGCCTGGCCTGGCTGGGCCTCCTGCTCGTCGCCGCCGGCCTCTCGTTCAAGATCGCCGCGGTCCCCTTCCACATGTGGACGCCGGACGTCTACGAGGGCGCCCCCACCCCCGCCACCGCCCTGATGAGCGCGGGCGTGAAGGCCGCTGCGTTCGCCGCCCTCGTCCGGGTGTTCCTCGCGCTGGGCGGGAGCATGGACCCGGAGATCATGGTGGCGATGCTCAGCGTGCTGGCGCTGCTCTCCATGGTGCTGGGCAACCTGCTCGCCATCCCGCAGCGCAACGTGAAGCGGATGCTGGCGTACTCCTCCATCGCCCACGCGGGCTACACGCTGATGGGCGTGGCGGCGCTCTTCGTCCACGGTTCCGAGACGGGCGGCGGCCTCTTCTCCGCCTCCGCGGTCTCCGCGGGCGGCGCCTCGGACACGCTGCGCAACGAGGCGCTGCAGGGCATCGTCTTCTACCTGCTGGCCTACACCATCTCCGCGGTGGGCGCGTTCGGCGTGGTGGCCGCGCTCGAGCGGCGCGAGGACGAGGACCGGGGGACCGCCTGGGACCTCGAGCGCTTCAGCGGCCTCATCCACCGGCGTCCGGGCTGGGCGGTGGCGATGGCGGCGTTCCTCGTCTCCCTCGGCGGCCTGCCCCCGCTGGTGGGCTTCATGGGCAAGCTGCTCATCTTCCGCAGCGCGGTGGACGCGGGCCTGGTGT
>CAZCWA010000256.1:0-7298 GCA_964502265.1 uncultured Myxococcaceae bacterium
GCTCGGCGTGGATGCCGTGGCTGCGGCCGATCATCGGCGTGTGCCGGTGCGCCATCGCCTTCGCCTTCACCGCCGCCATCGCCCGGTCCACGCCCGAGAGCAGCAGGTCCGCCGCGTCCCGCAGGGTCATCCCCAGCGCGCTGTCCAGCACGTCGCTGGAGGTCATGCCCAGGTGGAGCCACCGCGCCTCGGGCCCGATGCGCTCCTCCATGAAGGTGAGGAAGGCGATCACGTCGTGCTTGGTGGTGCGCTCGATCTCGTCGATCCGCGCCACGTCCGCCGCGTCGAAGTCCCCCGCCTTCGCCTCGCAGACCGCCAGCGCCTCGCGCGGGGCGATCCCCTGCTCCACCATGCCTGCCAGCGCCGCCAGCTCCACGTCGCGCCACCGGCGCAGCCGCGCCTCCGACGTCCAGAGGGCTGCCATCTCCTGCCGCGTGTATCTCGGAATCACTCGAAGACCCTGATCGGATGGCCGCGTCGCGCGGCGTACTTGAAGATCTCCAGGGTCGCGTCGCAGGTCTGTCCGAGCCGCTTCGCCGTCCCCAGGTTCACCGCCATGTCCAGCACCTCGGGCTGTGCCACGGCCAGTGCCCCCGCATCCACCTTTTCATGCAGCACCCGGTTCGCGAGCCTGCCCGCCTGCTGCCCGAGCCCGATGTAGTTGGGCGAGAGCGCGAGCAGCGCGCCCTCCTTCACCTGGCTCTGCGACAGCGCCACCAGCGGCAGCGACTCCTCGGCGGCGAAGGCGATGAGCTTGCGCACCACGTCCGCGTTGCCCACCGTCCGGTCGGCGATCATCAGGAGCGCGTCGAGCTTGGGCCGCGCCGCCTTGAGCGCCTTCTCCGCCTTCTCCGGCGCGTCGATCACGATGGGCACCACCGCCAGCCCGCTCTTCGCCGCGAGCTTCGCCGCCTCGGCCACCAGCGCCTTCGAGTGCTGCGGGTCGTGCAGGATGCCCACCCGCTTCACCGCGGGCGCCACCGCCGCCAGCGCCTCCAGCTCCACCGAGAGGTCGTTGGTCAGCGCGATCCCGGTCACGTTCGACGCCTCGAGCCCGTAGCGCTCGTAGTACGGCACCATGGTGAAGATCACCGGCGTGTCCCCGAAGGCCCGCCTGGACGCCGTGGCGGCCGCAGGGCCGATGGCGAGCACCAGCCGGGGCTTCCGCTTCGCCGCCGCCTCCAAAGCCTTCTCCGCGGCGCTTGCGCCCTCCGGGAGGGTCAGCGCCTCGGGCTCGCCGCGCACCTCCGCGCCAAAGCCCGCCGCCACCGCCGAGTAGGCCTGGAACGCGGACGACTTCACCACCAGCACCCGGGGCCGGTCTGCGCCCGCTGCCTGCGCGCGCGCCTCACCGGCCGGAACAAACGCGGCAGCGAACGCCACGAGCGCCACCGCCCCCGCAGCGAGCCTGGCGCCGTGGAACCCTTCGTTCATCGTCCTCTCCCTCGCTCAGAAATCCGAGCAGCACCGGAAGCCGACGTCCACCGCCTTCGCGGACGGCGATCCGTTCCGCCGCGCCGAGCAGCGCGACGCGTAATCCGGCCGCGTGTGCGAGCCGCCCTTCTGCGCCTTGTCCTGGTTGGCCGCGTAGGCCGAAGCCGTCCACTCGGCCGCGTTGCCCGACAGGTCCGCCACGCCGTAGCCCGAGCGGCACTTGAGGAACCGCCCCGCCGGCACCAGCGCCCGGTCGTCTCCGAGCTCGTCCTCGGTGTTGCACACCTCCGCGTCGAAGGTGTTGCCGTACGGGAAGCGCGTGTTGCCCGGGCCCTTGCAGGCCTTCTCCCACTCCTCCTCCGCGCACAGCCGCTTCCCCTGGCCTTCGCACAGCCGCTTCGCGTCCTGCCAGCTCACGTTCACCCGCGGCATCGCCCCGCGCCGGTTGGGGAACTCGTAGGCGTCGATGCAGAAGTCCGCCACCTCCACGTTGCCCAGGATCCGCTCGTCGAACCCCATCATCGGATCGTCGCGCGCGGTGCCCATCCGGAAGGGCCCACCCGGCACGTGCCGCATCCCGTCTGGACATGCTCCCGAGCGCCGCGCCGCAGCGCCCGAGCCCGAAGCCGAGGGTGACGCGGTGGCCGTTGCCGATGCGGCCACCGTGGTCCCGGCCGGGGTCCTGCCCGTTCCGCCGCCGCTCGCCTCGTCGACGCCCGCCCCAGACGATCCGCCACCGGACGCCGCCACCTCGGTGACGCCGCGCGTCTCGTCTGCCTTGCGCCGGGCCTCCGCGAGCCGCGCCGCCTCCTCCTCCGCGCGCCGGGCCTGCTCGGCCCGCCTCTGCGCCTCGGCGAGCCGGGCGGCCTCCGCCTGGGCCTCCTCCGCCCTGCGGCGCGCGTCCTCCTCCGCCCGACGCACTGCCTCCGCGGAACGCACCGGCTCCGCCGCTTGCGGCCCCGCCCCCGTCTCCCCGCTCGCGTCCGCGTCCTGGACCTCCGGGACCGCTGGAGCGCTGGTCTGCGCGGTGAGTGGGACCGGCGCCGTGGGCGGCACCACCTGTCCCTGCGCGACCACCGGCGCCTCGTGCTTGCCGAGGTACCAGTAGCCGCCCGCCGCCCCCGCCCCGAGGCCCGCGAGCGTGATCAGCGCGAAGACGAAGGCGCCGCGCCCGCTCCTGCGCCCGGTGTCCAGGACGCGCGATTCGGTGGGATCTCCGTGGGGCTCGATCCCGGCCAGCTCCTCGCTGGGGAACGACGGCATCAGCGAGGTCGCGTCGCGGTCCCCGAGCCCGGGAATCTGCAGCGTGGGTGCCCCGCCCGGCGTCCCCTCGTCCGCGATCACCCGGCCGTCCCACCGCGTGGGCTCCGGCGCGAGGAACTCCTGGGTCTCGAAGGGGAACTGGGGCATCGCCTGCGTGTCGGCGGCGTCCGGCTCGACGATTTCCACCGCCACCGGTGGGGGCGCGGGCGGCAGCAGAACGGACGGCACCGGCGGCGGGGGAAGGTCCCTCTCCGGCGCGCGCCGCCGCAGCGCGGGCCCGGATGGGGCAGCGGGCGGCGCAGGAGAGAGCCTCACGCGCGGGGCAATGGGCGGAGCCTCGCGCTCACGCTTCAACGGCGGGGGCGACGCCTTGCGGCTGATCTCCGCGAGCTCCTCGAAGAGGGCGCCGGCGCTCTTCGGCCGGGCCAGCGGGTTCGAGTTCAGCGCGCGCCTGTAGAGGCCTTCGATGGCCGGCGGCAGGTCCGGGTTGTACTCGAGCAGCTCCGGCACCGCGTCATCCGGCGTCTGCCCGGCGAGCATCTCGCCCAGGATCACGCCCAGCGCGTACAGGTCCGCGCGCGCGTCCACCTCCTGCCCGCTCACGTACTCCGGCGCGAGGTAGCGGTCCGCCTTGCGCACCTTGGCGGCCTGCACGAAGGGCAGCCGGGGGATGGCCAGCGGAAGGGCGAAGTCACTCACCTTCAGCAGGTCCGGCAGGACGATGACGTTGTCCGGCTTGAGGTTGCAGTGCGCCCCGACCTTGTGCGCGCCGTCCAGCGCCTGGGCGATCTGCCCCAGGATGGGCTCCACCTCGCGCAGCGTGAACAGCTCGCCCTTCTGCGCGCGCAGGTCGATGATCCTGCGGAGGGTCAGCCCCTCCAGAAGCTGCATCGTGTACCAGGGGCGCTCGCCGTCCTCGCCGTCCTCGTAGACCCGGATGAGGTTCTGGTGGCTCAGCTTCCGCCCGAGCCGGATGGCCCGCCCGAACGCGCGCCGCTCCTCCGCCGTCTGCACCAGGCGCGGGTTCACCACCTTCAGCGCGACCTCGACGTCCACCTCGCGGTCGTGCGCACGGAAGACGTGCCCCACAGGTCCTGCGCCCAGTGTGTCGCGGATCTCGTACCGCCCGGAGACCACGTCCCCGGGCGCGAAGGGTGCGTTCTCCAGCACCGCGCCCTGGGGCCGCCGCCGCGAGAAGGTGCCGGTCGCCTGACGAACCCCACCGCCCGCCAGCTTCTGGCCACAGGTCCCGCAGCTTTCGCTGGTATCGGGGACGTGGCTGCCGCACCGGTAGCAGAGCAAGGACGAGGCACTCCTGGGGAAGGACCCCGCTCAGGCGGTCAAGACCCCGAAATGAATCGCAGTTTGTACCCCGAGCACGCACACCGGTTCAAGGAAGGGGGTCATCTGCCCCGCCCCGTGGACCCGAAGCCTCCCTCTCCGCGCGCCGTCTCTCCCAGCGCCTGGACCTCCCGCAGCGCCGCCTGCGTCACCGGCGCCACCACGAGCTGCGCTATCCGGTCCCCCCGTGTCACCGTGAACGGCTCCTGCGACAGGTTGGCGAGGATCACCTTCACCTCGCCCCGGTAGTCCGAGTCGATCGTCCCCGGCGTGTTGAGGCAGGTCACCCCGTGCTTGAGCGCGAGTCCCGACCTGGGGCGCACCTGCGCCTCGAAGCCTTCCGGCAGCGCCAGCGCCAGCCCGGTGGGCACCGCCGCCCGTCCCAACGGCGGGAGCACCAGCGGTTCGTCCAGATCCGCACACAGGTCCATGCCCGCCGATCCGGGCGTCTGATAGCGCGGCAACGGGAGCGGGTCCGGGTGCGCGCGAACGCGGCGCACTTCGACGGTCACGGGGTGGGCGGTGGTGGAGGAAGGACTCGGCGTTGACGACATGAACGGGCGTTTAGCACGGGGGTCTGTCACGGCGCGTCGCTCCGGGTGAGGGCCGGCGGAGACATCGCGCGGCGGCGCACGGCCAGCGGGTCCACCGGCTGCCCGCGCAGCTCCATCTGGTAGTGCAGGTGCGGCCCCGTGGAGCGGCCGGTGTTCCCCGAACGCGCCACCACCTGGCCTTCGTGCACCCGGTCTCCCACGCGGACCGCCAGCGCGTCGTTGTGGCAATAGGCCGTGGTCACGCCCCGCCCGTGGTCGATCACCAGCACCTTCCCGTTCACCGCGTCCTCGCTCGCCCGCCGCACCACGCCGGATGCGGCCGCGCGCACCTCCGAGCCCACCGGCACCGCGAGGTCCACGCCGGTGTGGAACCTGCGCGTCCCGAGCGTGGGGTGGGTGCGCCAGCCGAAGGGCGACGACACCCGCGTCCCCTCTGACACCGGCCAGCGCAGACCGGCGGCCAGCCCGAGCGCGAGCACCTCCCGTGACCGGTCGACCGCGTGCCCGTAGCCGGGCGGAAGTGCTCTCGCCAGCGCATCGAGCTCGGGGCGATCGCCTGCCGCCAGCGCCCGGTCGTGCGCGAACCGCGCCGCCGCCTCCCCCGCGAACAGTGCGAGCACCGCCCCGTCCACCCCGCCCAGCGAGGCCGCCTTCGCCTGAAGGTGCGCCGCGCTGGCGGACGGACCCGTCACTGGATGAAGGAGCGCCTCGAGGTCCCTCGCCCCTGCACGCGCGGGCAGCCCGTGGGTCTGGAGCGCAGCATGCAGCGCCAGCCCGAACGCCTCGTACCGTCCCGCGTCATCGCCAGGGAGCCCAGCTCTCGGCGAAGAGGGCGAGGGCGAGGGCGAGCCGTCGTACGCGAGCAGCGGCCACGCGTGGTCGGGGCCTCCCCACAGCCGCGCGCAGAGCGCCTGCAACAGCCCGCCCGCCGGCGTGTGGTGCCACGCCGCCCAGCCGCACAGCAGCGCGAGGAAGAGCTCGGGGACGCCGCCCTTTCGACCCGTGAACATGCCCGCCCGCCTCAGCGGAAGAACGCCCATAGGGAGCTCCCGTCGATGAGCGCCGCTGCCGCCAGGGGAAGGACCACCGCGGTGCCGGCCAGCCCCCTCAAAGCGGCCCCGCCCTTCGCCGAACGCGCGAGGTCGTCCGCGCGGATGAGCGCGAACAGCGACGCCCGCAGGGCGAACACCACCGAAACCGCCACGAGCACCGACACCGCCAGTCCCCGCGCGGCCAGCGAGGCCACCTCCGGCCCCGGCCCGTCGGGGCCTTCGAGCCGCAGGAACACCATCCCCTGCACCATCCGCGCGATCGTGCACGCCCCCGCCCACGAGAGCGCGAAGGTGAAGACCGGCCTCGTCAGGCGCAGGTTCGTCGGTCGCCGCAGCACGTCGGCGAAGACGGTCCGCCACCGCCGGGCCACAGGCGCGTCCTCCCCTTCGCCGTAGTTGAGCAGCGGCACGCCGATCACCGCCAACGCGAGCAGCTCCCAGCCAAGCGCCATCCCGCGCGCGAGCCGGGTGCGGTGCTCGAGGTCCACGAGGTCCACCCAGCCCGCGCTGAAGTCGTTCCCTCCTGCCCAGTCATCGAACGCCGCGTCCAGCCCGTCGATCGCCCACAGCAGCCGGTCGTCCACCGCGTCCGCCGCCGCATGAAGCCCCACCGCCAGCAGCGAGAAGAGCCCCAGCGGCATGAAGAGGAAGCGCAGCGCGCCCACCCCGCGTGAGACGGCGCCTGTCCAGTCGGCCATGGGTGACACCTCCGGCGGACGTGAACGAACGGGCGCGGCCGGGGATCCATCCTCGCACCGTCCGGCTACATTGCCCGGGTGCGACGGGAGCCACGGGTACGAGGAAGGTCATCCACTTTGGGCGGGCTGCTCGCGGCGGTGTTCCTGGTGCCCTCGGCGCTGGCCCTCACCGGCTGCTCCGGCTGCCGGGCCCCGGGACACTCGCCAGTGACCTCGATGGGAACCGTCGTCTTCGCCCCCTCACCCGGCGTGGACGCACGCACCTTCCTCCGCACCCAGCAGGCGCTGCTCGATGCGCGGGGGATGAGCGATCGCGTCTCCGAGCGGCTTGGCCTTCCGCCTGCGCCCCACCTCGTCTCCGGCCGCGCGCGGGAGGGGACATGGCTTCTGGAGGTGCGTGGCCACCACCCGGATCCGGACGTCTCCCGGCGCGCCTGCAACGCGGCGATGGACCTCTTCCTCACCGAGCGCCAGGAGCAGGTGCGCGCGCCGCTCATCGCCCGCCAGCGCGCCCTCGCCGAACGTCTCGACGGACTGCCCGCAGACGCGCCCGAGCGCGCGACGTTGCGCCACGAGCTCGACGTGCTCGCGCTGCAGTTGACCGGCGCGCCGGCGGACGCCCACGTGCTCGAGCCCTGCCGGAACCTCTAGAACGATCGGGTGAAACGAAAGCGCCCCCCGCTCCCGGAAGGGAACGGAGGGCGGCTCACTTCGACACCTGAAGCGCCGGCGCTAGGCCTTCGCCTCCTCGGCGGCGGGCGCGGGCGCGGCGGCCTGCTGCGCGGCGGCGCGATCGGCGAGGGCCTCCTTGCGCGACAGCCGGATCTTGCCCGTCTTGTCGATGCTGAGGACCTTCACCAGCACCTCGTCACCCTCCTTCAGCACGTCCGAGACCTCCTTCACGCGCTTGTCGGACAGCTCCGAGATGTGCACCAGCCCGTCGGTGCCCGGGAAGA
>CAZCWA010000257.1:0-7293 GCA_964502265.1 uncultured Myxococcaceae bacterium
GTACTGCTGGGCGTTCTGCCGGTACTGCTGGGCGTTCTGCCGGTACTGCTGGGCGCTCTGCCGGTGCTGCTGGGCGCTCTGCCGGGAGTGCTGGGCCTTCTGCCGGGAGTTCTGGGTGCCTTGCCGACACTGCTGGGCGTGCTGCCGGCGGCGACACTGCGCGGCGTCCGCCATGGCATCCGCGATGCCGGTCTGCGCGTCCTACGCCACGCTCGGTGACCGTGGCCTTCGGGGGTTGTTCATATTCGTGAATGGAGGTGGGGTTGATCGCGATTCGACGGTTTGCATAGGCTTTTAGAGGCCGGCACGGCTCCCGGACTCACCGGGACCCCTGGCGAGGGCGAACGAATGAAGCTCCATTTTCCTGGCTCGTTCTCTTTGCATGCGTCGTCCTCTCGGTTGGCTGCAGAGAGCTGCCGCTCGAGAAGGCTCATGGCGTCCTCAGCGTCGAGGGGACCCGGGCGGGCGGGGACCTGTCGGTCCAGCTCGACTTCGCGGAGGTGTTCCGGGGGGAGACCGCCGAACTCTTCCTTACCCTGCACAACGGGGGACGGGCGCCGCTCACACTCGAAGCATTGGAGTGGGCGGAGGCACCGGAGCCCGGCATCTTCGACATCGAGGGCGGCGGTGGTTCGTCGACCTTGCCGGCTGGAGCGACCGAGCGGGTGAGAGTGACGTTCCGGCCTCCCGTGCGGGAGGCGGCTGACCCACCGGTGGAGGGCTTCGCCGGCGTTCTCATTGTTCGCGCCACGGGTACCCAATCCGGCGTGGAGTCCGTCCTGGTAGAGGTCTTTGGGCGTGGCGTTCACCCCGCCTGCCAGCTCCCCTCGTCGCTCGACTTCGGCGTGGTGGGCATCGGACTCAGCCACTCACTGACGGTGCGCACCCGGAACCATGCGTCGTCGGAGCGGGAGGCGGCGCCTCCGGTGCTGGAGAGTGAGGCTGACGACGCGCGGCAATTCCGGGTCAGCGGCGACCGAAGCCAGGTTCCCGCCGGAGAGGAGCGCGTGCTGGAGGTCCGGTTCGCGCCCGAAGAGGAGCGCCCCTACGCCGCGTCACTGCAGCTCGCAGCCTTTGCCGGATGCCCGGTACAGACCATTGCGCTCACGGGTGAAGGCCGGGGACGCGTGCTCGTCGCCGATCCGGTCGACTTCGGCTTCGTCCCCGTCGGAGCTGCACACGAGCGCCAGTTGACGGTGCGCAATCTGGGACCGGACGACATCGTGCTGGATGGCCACGCAGCGTTGGGCGTGGAGGTGTTCGCCGTGGTGCCGGAAAGCGCCACTCGCGGCGTCACGGTGCCCGCCCGCGGCAGCGCCTCATTCGTGGTTGCGTGTCGTCCCAATTCGAGTGACAGACTCGAGGCTGCGCTGGAGCTGCAAAGCCTTTCTGCGCTCGACCGGGTGCTTGCGGTTGCGCTTCTTTGCCACGGCGGTGGACCCCGGCTTCAGGTCGAGCCCTCGGAGACACTCGATTTCGGCCGCGCCGCCTTCGTTCCTGCGGCACCGAATCCGGTTCACCAGGTGCGGGAGCTGAGGCTCCGGAATCTCGGCACAAGTTACAGCCAGCTACTGGAGGAACGGCTGCTCCTCGGGCGAGAGGGCACCGCGCCGTACTTCGCCATCGAACCGCTCAACGCTGACACCTCCATAGGCGAGTTCGAGGTCGAGTTGCTCACCTCGTACCTGCCCGGCCAAGGCATCTTCGCGGGCAGCGTGCGTCGTCTGGAGGTGCGGCTGACGCCTGCTTCCATCGGGCTGAAGGAGGCGGACCTCGTCGTGTACTCCAACGACTTCCATCGCCCCGAGGTCCGCGTCCGTCTCCGGGCGGAGGTCCTCGAGTACGCGCCCTGTCGGTTCGCGCTCCGTCCCCAGTCGCTCGACTTCGGCCGGGTGCCCCGGGGAGGTGTGCGGGAGCTGCCGCTCGTATTCGAGAACCTCGGCACCGCGCCGGACGAGGTGTGTCTGGTGTCGAATCTGCAGCTCACCTCCACCTCCCATTCGGATTTTTCGCTTGTCCATCCCGGCACGTCCCTTGAGGTGGCCCCGGGAGACCGCGTGGAGCTGGGGGTGAGGGTCCTCTCCAGCGGCGCGCCTGATGCCGAGACCGTCCCCATCTCGGGCGGCGTGACCTTCCATGTGTCCTCTCCCTCATCGACGCTGGTCGCCGTCCCCTTGCGGGCGGAGCTGGGAGATGGCTGCCTTTTTCTATCAGACACTGCACTCGGATTTGGTGCGGCGGACCCCGCATGTTCCAGCGGAAGACAGCGCACGGTTACGATTCGGAATCAGTGCAGCACAGACATCTACGTCGATACGCTGGGCGTCGACCCCAGCGCCTCCGCCGACTTCAGCGTGATGAACGCGCCTCCGCTTGGAACGGGCGTGCTGCTGCGGCCGTTCAACGACTCGCTCCGGTTCGATGTCGTGTTCCATCCGTCCAGCCTGGGGGCGCGCGCCGGAACGCTCCGGATCGGCTGGCGTCACGCGGGCCGCCCGACTGCCGACCTCGTGGCGCTCTCGGGCAACGGCACTGCCGGCGGCCGGCAGACCGATAGGTTCGTCCAGCGCGACGGGCAGGTGGATCTTCTGCTCGCTCTAGGGAACAAACACGGTCCGCCCTTCGGCCCTGAACTCGTCGACGCCTTCCGTTACGCAGACCGCATGGCGGTACTGCTTCCGCACCTGTTTGCGCTGGGCATCGATTTCCAGATCGCCGCAGTCGCCATGGGCACTAACTCCAAATTCAACCCCAGCAGCGGCGGGTTCCTGTTCTGGCCCACCAGTCCCGATCCCATCCTGACGCCTGCGAGTCCTTCCCTGCTCGGGCAGCTACAGGGGAAGTTCGTCTATGATAGGCAAGGGAACATCCACTTCGATCCAGAGCCATACGGCCACCGGTCGTCGCTCGAGGCACTGACGCCGCCGCACATCGATCAGATCAACGCGGGGTTCCTCAGGGATTCCGCCCGGCTCGCCGTGCTTCACGTGAACAGCGATGTGCTCGGAGGGCACGCTGAGACGCCGCCGTCGCACTACCTCGGACAATACATGGGCCTGAAAGGGCTGGATCGACCGGAAGACTTCATCTTCGGGGCCTTCACTGCTCTGGAACCCGGCTGCGGCATCTACAATGGGGACCCCGCCTGGACGATGGATGAAGTGCTGGATCTCTTTGCCAATCCCTGGTGGCTCGCCGAGTTCCAATACCGCCCGCTCGCGCAGGCGACCGGAGGGCTTCTGCGCAACTTCTGTGCGGGCCCCGGCTGGGAGGACGACACCGAGACGATGGTCGAGGTCCTGACGGGCGTCCGGCTCCGCTTCCCGCTGAGCCAGACTCCGGACCTCAGCGTCGCGCCGGTGGAGGTGCGTGTCGACGGTGTGACCGTCCCCAGCGCCTCCCCGCTCACCGGCGACCCGATCTGGACCTGGGAACCGGCGAGGAACCGCGTCCGCTTTGAAGCCAGCCATCTGCCGGCCAAGGGGTCGACGGTCGAGATCCAGTACCGGACCGCCTGCGAGTAGAGCGCTCTACCCGAACCGTCTCACGAGCGCCCGGCCCAGAAGGATGCCCCCCGCCACGGCAGCGAGGACTGGAAGCCGGCTCCGGACGCGGTGCTCGAGCACGTCCACGCGGTCGGCGGCGAGCAGCAGCACCCAGTGCTTCGGCTGGTGGTCCGGCCACGAGTACGCGAGCTTCCGCATCGCGCCGGCGATTCCCTTCGGCGGCTGAGCGGTGCCCCACACCGGCGGGTAGTCCTTGTGGGGCCGGCCGTGCATGAACTGCTTCACTTCGCTCTGTTGTCGCGGGGGCGGGTACTCGGCGAACGGCGCCGCCCTGGGCGGGCGCTGGTACATGGGGACGCCGGGCCGCTTCGACGGGTCGGCATCCACGCCGTAGCCGGGGATCTGGTCGTGGTTGATCATGGGTCCTCCTTCGTGGGCGTGGCGCCGAAGGTCAGTGGATGGTGGTGGCGTGCGGGTCGATGACGCACTTGATGCAGCCGTCGCTCTTGTCCGAGAAGATCTGGTAGCCGCGGTCGATCTCATCGAGCGTCAGGCGGTGGGTGAACACGCCCTTGCCGTCCACGCTGCCGTCGCGGAGGCGCTCGAGCAGGTGCGGCAAGTACCGGTGCACGTTGCACTGGTTGGCGCGGATGGTGAGCCCCTTGTTCATCGCGGTGCCGAAGTCCATCGCCAGCATGGGCGGGCCGTAGACGCCCACCACCGCGACCCGCCCGCCCTTCCTCGTGCAGTGGATGCAGAAGTTGAGGGCAGCCGCGCTGCCGCTCTGCATCTTCATCGTCACGCCGAGGAGCGAGTGCAGCGGGGCGCCTTCCGCCTCGAGGCCCACCGCGTCGATCGTCGCGTCCGCGCCGCGGCCCTCGGTGATGTCCTTGATCGCGGTGACGATGTCGACCTCCTTGAAGTTCATCGTCTCGACCTTCGCCCAGCGCTCCGCGAACGCGAGCCGGTAGGGCACATGGTCCACGCCGATGACGCGGCCCGCGCCCATCATCCAGGCGCTGCGCATGGCGAAGAGGCCCACCGGACCGCAGCCGAAGACGACCACCGTGTCGCCGGGCTCGATCTGCGCCATCTCCGCGGCCTGGTAGCCGGTGGGGAAGATGTCCGCGAGGCAGAGCACCTCCTCGTCGTCCATGTCGTCGGGGATCTTCATCGGCCCCACGTTGGCGAACGGCACGCGCACGTACTGGGCCTGGCCGCCGTCGTAGCCGCCGGTGGTGTGCGAGTAGCCGAAGACGCCGGTGGCGATGTCGCTCGAGGGGTTCGCGTTCTCGCAGTTGGCGAAGAGCCCGCGCGTGCAGAAGTAGCAACCGCCGCAGGCGATGGGGAAGGGCACCACCACCCGGTCACCGGGCTTCAGGTTCTGGACGCCCTTGCCCACCTCTTCGACGACGCCGGTGAACTCGTGGCCGAAGGTGTGGCCCACCCGCGTGTCCGGCATGAAGCCGTGGAAGATGTGCAGGTCCGAGCCGCAGATCGCCGCCCGCGTCACCTTCAGCACCGCATCGAGCGGGTGCTCGATCTTCGGGTCCGGCTTGTTCTCCACCCGGAGCTTGTACGGCCCCTGGTACGTCATCGCTCGCATGCGTCGGCTCCTTGCGCGGGTGCGCCTTGCGCTGTGCGCTGTCGGGTGCGCGGGAAGAAGGGTCTCTGTCGATTGAGGTGAGGCCCGGGCAGAGGCGGGACAACTTCCGGACAGAGGTCGTCCCCTGCATGGCCGCAGGGGGGGCGGGCCTGAGCGCGCGGTCCGGGGGCCCGAAAACTGGACGGGGCGGGCATTGGCCCCCAGATGGCGGGATGGCCCGCGCCGCCGCACGCGCTTCCAGAAACGCCGTCCCCAGGAGCCGCTCGCGCTCACCGGCCCGTCGCGTGTCGACCGCGCGCGCGCAGGAGGCAACCGGCGCCCTGTGGCCGAAGCTTCTCTTCGCGCTCTTCCTCGGGCTGTGCGTGTGGGCGGGGCACGCGTACGGAACGCTCCCCGACGTCCGCCCGCTGGCGGTGGAGAACCCGAAGTCCACCGCGCTGATCGACGCGCGCGCGGAGGAGGCGAGGGCGGAAGGGAAGAGGCCGTCGCGGCAGCAGCGGTGGGTGCCGCTCTCGCAGGTGGCGCCACACGCGGTGGAGTCGGTGCTCGCGTCGGAGGACGACCGCTTCTTCGATCACGCCGGGCTCGACCTGCACGAGACGAAGCGCGCGCTGGGCGAGGCGTGGGAGAAGAAGCGGCTGGGGCGCGGTGCGTCCACGCTCACGCAGCAGCTCGCGAAGAACCTCTGGCTCTCGAACGATCGCAGCCTGTGGCGGAAGGCGAAGGAGCTCATCCTGGCGCGCAGGCTCGAGGCGGCGCTGAGCAAGAACCGGATCCTCGAGCTGTACCTCAACGTGGCCGAGTGGGGCGACGGCATCTACGGCATCGAGGCCGCCGCGCGCGCGCACTTCGGCGTCTCCGCGTCCGAGCTGACCGTGGCGCAGGGCGCGGTGCTGGCGTCGATGTTGCCCGCCCCGAGAGCGTGGACGCCCGGCTCCGGATCCGAGCGCCTGAGGTCCCGCAGCGTGCGCCTCGTGGAGCGCCTCGAGCGGTGGGGACGTCTGCCGCGCGGCTCGGGGCAGGTGGCGCGGCCGGAGATCGATGCGCTGGTGAACGCGCCCACCCGCGGTTGAGCACAAAGGGATGATGCGCGGCGGCGGTGCGTTAGCATCTTCGTTACGTCCCATGCCCATCGTTGCGTTCCTCGACAAGCGGCTCCTCGCCCTGGCGGTGATCCTCCTGGTGGTCGGCGGCTGCCGCTGCGGCGGTGGCGGCGTGGGCAGCACCACCGCGGGCTTTCGCACCGACGCGCGCGAGGTCGACTTCGGCAAGACGCTGGAGGGCTCCGAGGTCACGCGTTCGGTCTCCCTGCTGGGCACTGGCCGGGTGGAGATCGGGGTGGAGTTGGAGACGACCGGGCCCTTCCGTGCGCCGGCCACGGTGCTCGTGCCCGGCGGCGGCGAGTCCACCTTCGAGGTGACCTTCACCGCGCCCGAGGGCGAGGCGGAGGGCTCTCTGCGTCTGTCGGCGCGCGGCGAGACCTTCGAGGTGGTGCTGCGTGGCCGCGGCGTGCGTCCTTTGGATTGCGTCCCTTCCGCGGCCTGCCGCGAGTCGCGCTTCGACCTCGAGACCGAGGCGTGCGTGGAGCAGGCTTCGCCGGAGGGAAGCGCGTGCCCGCTGGAGAACCTCTGCCTGGAGAACGGCCAGTGCCGCGCGGGTGCGTGTGTGGGCACGCCGAGGTCCTGCGACGACGGCAACCTCTGTACCCGCGACGCGTGCTCGCCGCAGGTGGGCTGCGTGAACACCGACATCTCCAACGAGTGCCCCGCGCCCTCCGCCGCCTGCCAGACCGCGACCTGTCATCCGCTTTCGGGGTGTGGCGTGGCGCCGGCGCAGGACGGGACGCTCTGCGGTTCGGCGGACTGCACCTCCACCAGCCTCTGCGCCGCCGGCGTCTGCACCCAGGTGCCCACCCCGGACGGGACGCCCTGCGCGCCTGCCACACCGTGTACGGACGTCAGCCGCTGCAGCGGAGGCGCGTGCGTGCGGCCCGAGCCGGAGGAGATGGTCCCGCTGTGGAGCGTGCCGCTGGGAGACGCGCCCGCGGAGCCCTCGCGGCAGCCGGGAAGGATGCGCGCGCTCTCGGGCAACGTCTTCTTCGACGCCTGTGGACTGCACAGCCAGGACGGCGGCTGCGCGCTGCTCTCGTACACGCCCAACGGGTTCCTGCGCTTCGAGGCG
>CAZCWA010000258.1:0-7290 GCA_964502265.1 uncultured Myxococcaceae bacterium
CGTTGCTGATGCTCGCCACCAGGGACTGCTTGAGCGCGGCCTCCTGCGCCGCCGTCGGCGGATCGTTGATCACCCGCGTCGAGTAGTGGTTCACCCCCAGCCGGTGGTTGAGCGCGTTGACGACGAGCCCGATGTGGTCGGTGCCGTTCGTCGTCGTCCTCAACTGACTGGCCAGCGTGGTCTGCGTGGGCGGCGTCATCCGCGCGCTCAGCGCAATCCGCGTCGCGGCCGGGCCGCACCAGTAATAGGTCTGCTGGCCCTGCCACTGATACCCGAGCACCCGCGAGGCCGGCGCACCCGCCAGAGGCGAGGCGCTCTCCGCGACGTCGCTCCCTGCCGCGGGACTTGCGCCCAGCTCCACCTCGCTCTCCGGCCCACAGCCCGAGAAGAGGAGCGCCCCCAGCACCAACAACCCACTCGTCGTGACACGCTTGTCCACGTTGAACCTCCGTGGCCCGGCCCCTGAGCACCCGGCGTGCCACCGCCGCTCCTCCTCCGGGGGAGTAAAGGCCCCTTACGCAGCCGGGACCTCCTCGCCGCCGCTTCTCGCTTCACCGCCGGCACACGGGGTGTCCACACCGCTCAGCGCGTCGGCACCGCGGCCAGCGCGTCCTTCACCCCCACCTGCACGCGCTCGCCCTCCCGCACCGGCGCGTTGCCCGGCATCCGCCCGGTGACGGTGGCGCCCGCCCCCACGTCGAGCAGAAGCTGGGTGAAGGATCCGCGGTAGCGGCGCTCGCGGACGGTGGCGTTGCCGTTGATCGGCTGGACCTCCACCGTCACGTCCTCCGGCCGGACCACCAGCAGCACCTCGCCCTCCGCGTGTGCGCGCAGCGGCACGGGGCCCATCGGCGACTCGGCCTGCGCTCCATGCGCCCGGGCCGGCACCAGCGCGCACTCGCCCATCAGCGTGGCCACGAAGGCGGTGCGGGGCGCGGCGTAGACCTCGTCCGGCGTCCCCACCTGCTCGAGCTTCCCGGCGTTCATCACCGCCACGCGGTCGGCGAAGGCGAAGACCTCGTCGCGGTCGTGGGTCACCAGCATCGCGGCCATCCCCAGCCGCTTGAGCAGCGCGCGCACCTCGCGGCGCAGGTCCTCGCGAAGCGACGCGTCGAGCGAGGAGAAGGGCTCATCGAGCAGCAACAGCGCAGGCTCCGGGGCCAGCGCGCGCGCCACCGCCACCCGCTGCTGCTGGCCTCCGGAGAGTTCGCCGGGCCTTCTCGTCTCCAGCCCCTTCAGCGACACCAGCGAGAGAAGCTCCCCGGCGCGCGCGCTGGCCTCGGCACGGCCGCGGGCCGAGAGCCCGAACGCCACGTTCTGCAGCGCGCTCAGGTGCGGAAAGAGCGCGAGGTCCTGGAACACGAGCCCCACCCCGCGGGCCTCGGGAGAGACGGAGACGCCGCCGCCCGCCAGCGCCTTGCCGCGCAGCGCGATGCGCCCCGACTCCACCGGCTCCAGCCCCGCCACCGCCCTCAGCGTGGTGCTCTTGCCGCAGCCCGAAGGCCCGACCAGCGCGAGCAATTCACCCTCGTTCACCTCGAACGACACGCCGTCCACGGCCGCCGCCGCGCCGGGGCGATAGCGGCAGCACAGCTCCCTGACCTCGAGCAGCGCGCTCACGTCCTCGCCTCCTCCTGCCAGAGCAGCAGCGCCACCGAGATCCCCGACACGATGAGCAGCGCCAACGACGGCAGCGCCGCCTCGCCGAAGCGCCCCTCTGCCGCGGCGGACCACACGCCGGTGGCGAGCGTGGAGTAGCCCAGCGGCGCGAGCAGCAGGGTGATCGGCAGCTCCTTCATCGCGCTCAGCATCACCAGCGCCGCACCGGCCAGCACCCCCGGCCGTACCAGCGGAAGGGTCACGCTCCGGAAGGTGCGCCACCTTCCCGCGCCCAAAGTCGCCGCGGCCTCCTCGAGGTGCGCGGGCACCTGCCGCAGCGCGCTCTCGGTGCTGCCCACCGCCTGGGACAAAAAGCGCACCGCGTAGCCCACCACCAGCATGGCCAAGGTCCCGTAGAGCACCGGCACCGCGCCCAGCCCGAGGAACACCAGCGACAGCCCGAGCACCAGCGGCGGCAGCGCGTAGCCGAGGTATGCGGCGCGCTCGATCACGGAGGCGCCCAGCGTCCTTCTGCGCACCACCACCAGCGCCACCGGGATCGCGGCCAGCGCGGTGACCACCGCCGCCACCGCCGAGGCGAACACGGTCCGCGCCGCCGGCCACAGCAGCGCCTGCGCGGCCGCGGCGGCGAGGTCCTCGGCCCGGGCGAAGAGCCAGCCCAGGACGACCACCACCGGCAGCCCCACCGAGGCGAGCACCACGAAGGAGAGGAAGAGCAGCGAGGGCACGGTCCACCCGCGGAGCCTCACCGGCCGCGTCACCCGCGCTGCCCCGGGACCCGCGCGGTGCAAGGTGCCGCTCCCGCGAACGCGCGCGCCGATGGCGAGCACGCCCAGCGCGACGGCGGAGAGCGCGAGCGAGAGCACCGCCGCGAAGGCCCGGTCGAACGCGCCCTCGTACTGGACGTAGATGGCGCGCGCGAAGACGTCGAACTGCAGCAGGCTCACCGAGCCGAAGTCCGAGAGCGCGTAGAGCGCGACCAGCAAGGACCCGCTCGCGAGCGCCGGGCGCAGCAGCGGCACCGTGACCCGGAAGAAGGTCCGCCTTCCCGAAGCACCGAGCGTCCGCGCCGCCTCCTCCAATGAAGGGTCCATCCGTAGAAGGGCGGCGCGCACCGGCAGGAACACGTACGGAAACGTCGAGAGCACCAGCGCCACCGTGGCGCCCGGGAAGCCGTAGATGGGGAGCCCTACATCCACCGCGCCGCCGTAGCCGAACGCCGCGAGCAGCACGTACGCCATCACGTAGGTGGGCACCGCGAGGGGCAGGCAGAGGAGCACCGTCCACGCGCGCCGGAACGGAAGCGAGGTCCGCGCGGTGAGCCACGCCGCCGGCAGCGCGATCAGGATGCAGCCCAGCGTCACCGCGAAGGCCAGGCCCAGCGTGTTGACGAGCAGTTCGAAGGAACGCGCGGTGAGCAGCCGCCGCCACGCGCCCGGCCCGGTCTCCAGCGCGCGGAGCAGCAGCCATCCGAACGGCGCCACGCACACGATCCCCACGGCCACCGACAGCAGGCGCGTCGGCAGCGAGACGTTCCTGCGCGAGGCACTGGCGGCGGGGGTCACGTCACGTCACGCGGAGGAGGGAGGGCTAGAGGATGCCCTCGGACTGCAGCAGGTCCAGGGTCCCGCGCAGGTCCTCGAGCCGCGAGAGGTCCAGCTTGCCGGCGCTGGCCGGAAGGGGCGGGAGCTTCTCGTGCGGCTTCACGCCGGCTGCGAGCGGGTACTCGAAGGTCTCGCTCTGGAAGTGCTCCTGCGCGTTCTTCGAGAGGAGGAAGTCCACCAGCCTGCGCGCTGCGTCCTGGTTCTTCGCGCCCTCGAGGATCGCCACGCCGGCCACGTTCACCAGCGCGCCCGGATCGCCCGCCGCGAACATGTGGTTCTGCACCGGCAGGGGCTCCTTCCGGTCCTTGTTCATCGCGTGCAGGTAGTAGTGGTTCACGAGGCCCACGCCGACCTCGCCGCGCCCCAGCGCTTCGATCACCGCCGCGTTGTTCTTGTAGGCCCGGGGCGCGTTCGCCTTCATCTTGCGCAGCCACGTCTTCGCCGCCTCGTCGCCCTTCGACAGGCGGTACGCGGTCACGAAGGACTGGAACGAGGCGTTGGTGGGCGCCCACCCGATCCGGCCCTTCCACTTCGGATCGGTGAGCCCGTCCACGCTCTGCGGCAGGTCCTGGGGCTTCACCTTCCGCGTGTCGTACGCCAGCACGCGCACCCGGCCGGAGAGTCCCACCCAGGTTCCCTTCGAAGAGCGGAAGTCCTCGCGCGAGACCTTCTTCAGCACCTCGCCGGGCAGCTTCGCCAGCCGGCCCTCCTTCTCCAGCAGCCCGAGCGCGCCCGCGTCCTGCGCGATGTACACGTCCGCCGGCGACCGCTTGCCCTCCTCGAGGATCAGCGCCGCGGTGCCCGCGGTCTCGCCGTAGCGCACCTGGACCTTGATCCCGGTCTGCTTCTCGAAGTCCTTCAGCACCGGGCCGACCAGCTTCTCGTTGCGGCCGGAGTAGACGACGACCTCACCGGGCGACTGGGCGAACGCGGTGGTGCAGGCGAGGACGAGCGCGGCGACGAGTCTTTTCATGGCGGCGCGGAACTTAGCGGCGAGGTTCCCCTACAGCCACCCTTGATCGCGATACCAGCGCGCGCTCTCGGCGATCGACGCGCGGATGGACTTCTTCGCGCGGAAGCCCAGCAGGCGGGCGCTCTTCTCCGGCGAACACGACCAGGCGGGGGCGAGCAACTGCCGCGCGAGCTTGCGGTTCAGCGGGAGCTTCTTCCCGGTCACGGTGGAGACGCCGTCCGCCGCGGTGGCCAGCGCACGGAGCAGCGGCGGAGGCACCGGGATGCGGCGGACGCTGACGCCGAGGACCTCCGCCAGCACGTCCTGCATCTCGGCCAGGGAGAGCTCCTCGCCCACGCTGAAGAAGGCCTCGCCCACCGCCTCCTTCCGCTCCGCGAGCAGCAGGCAGTGCGCCACCACGTCGTCCACGTCCACGAACGAGATCGGCCGGCGCGGCCCGGTGACGTCGAGCTTCAGGCCCTTCGCCACGATCCGGAAGAAGGGGAGGTTCTCGCGGTCGCCGGGGCCGATGATCCGCACCGGCCGGACAGACGTCACCTCGAGCCTGTCGCCGAAGGAGAAGGCGATGCGCTCGCCCTCGGCCTTGCTCTCGCCGTACCACTCGCGCGGTTCGAACGGATCCTCCTCGCGCTTCGGCTGCCCGGGGAGCGAGGGACCGGTGGCCGCCAGCGAGCCCGCGAACACCAGGCGCTTCGCCCCGCCCGCCACCATCGCCTCGCACACGCGGCGCGTGCCCTCGGCGTTGACGTGCATGAAGGTCGAGCGGACCGGCGCGCGCCGCACGCCCGCGAGGTGGAAGACCACGTCCGCGCCGTCCACCGCGCGGGGCAGCGTGTCCGGTTTCGTCACGTCGCCCTCGAGGACCTCGGCGCCCGCATCGGCCAGCGCCCCCGCGTCGTTCGCACGCCGCACCAGGCACCGCACCCGATCGCCTCGGGCGCGGAGCGTGCGCACCAGGTGGACGCCGAGGAAGCCGGCGGCGCCTGTGACCGTCACGTCCATGAGCGGCGCATACCAGAGAATTTCGCAGCGGAGAGTGTTCCCCCCTCTCTCATTCGTGCTAGGAGCGCAGACGGCTTACCCATCCAAAGCCGTTCCTAACGTCCCTGTGAGGGGAGGAGACAAGGTTTCATGGCTGCGAAGAAGACCGCGACGAAGACCGCGACGAAGAAGGCTCCGGCCAAGAAGGCCGCTGCTGGCGCCGCCAAGCGCAAGCCGAACGCCGCGTTCATGAAGGAGATGACGCCGTCCAAGGATCTGGCCGAGGTCGTCGGCGCCAAGCCGATGCCGCGGACCGAGGTGGTGAAGAAGCTCTGGGCGTACATCAAGAAGAACAACCTGCAGGACCCCAAGCAGAAGCGGATGATCAACGCCGACGACAAGCTCAAGCCCATCTTCGGCGGCAAGAAGCAGGTCTCCATGTTCGAGATGACCGCGCTGGTGAACAAGCAGCTGAGCTGATCGCGAGCCGTTGTCTGCTCCCGGGGCCTGCCCTTCACGGGGCGGGCCCTTTGCGTTTCCGGGTGTTAGGGTCCGCGGGCCTTGATTCGCCGCATCGATCGCCGTCTTCGCGCCGCGCTGCTCATCTCCCTCGGGGCAGCGCTGGTGCACGTCATCCCCCTCCTGCTCCCCCGCGAGGAGCCCGAGGTGGACCTGCGCCTCGTCCACCTCATCACCGAGCCGAAGGCCCGGCTGAAGCTCCTCGAACCCCTGCTCGACAACCCGAAGTCGCAGCCCTCGCACCTGCTGCGGGCGGCCGGGCATCTGCTCCCGCAGGATCCGCCGGCGGCGCGGCGCTTCCTCGCCGAGGCCGAACGTCGCGGCGGACCCTTGGGCGAGCAGCGGCTGGTGGAGGCGCGCATCTGCCACGCGGAGGCGAACGCGAAGTGCGTCGCCGAGGCGCTGGAGCACGCGCGCGCGCTGTTGCCGGAGGATGCCCGGCCGGACCTGGTGGAGGCGGAAATGGCGCTGCAGGAGGGCTCGCAGGACCGCTCCCGGGACGCGCTGGCGCGGGCCCACGCGCGCGCCCCCGGGGACGTGGAGATCGCGCTCAGGTACGCGCAGGCGCTGAGCACCTCCGGTGAGGTCGACGGGGCACTGAAGGTGCTCGCCTCGGCGGAGCGCGGGATGAGCCCTGCGGACGCGCTGCGCGAGCGGGCGCTGATCAAGCTCGCGGGCGGAGATCACGTGGGCGCGGTGGCGGACCTCGAGGCCGCGGTGGAGGCCGCGCCGAAGGACGGGATGCTCCGCTACTACCTCGGGCTCGCGCGCTTCCGGATGGACGATCTCCCGCGCGCCGAGGTCTCCCTGCGCGAGGCCTCGATGATGGCGGGCTCGGACTGGCGGCCCCTGGCGCTGCTGTGTGCGCTGCAGCGGGAGTCCCGCCGGCTCGATGACGCGATCAGCACGCGCACCATGCTGGACGCGCGCTTCCGGATGTACCGCGCCGAGTACAACGAGGCCTGCCCGCCGTAGCCGCAGCTCCTGCCGGCCGCCGCGGGAAAAGCGCCCACCGTCGCGGAGCACCGCCGTACACTCGGCGGCACATGGAGTCACAGACAGCGGCGGTGAGCCCGGAGGTGGTGGTCGAGCGCGGGATGTTCCTCTGCTACCGGATCTTCGACATCGCGGATGAGATCGACCTCTCCCGCGCGCAGGCAGTGCTCTCGCGAGACGCCCGGCGGATGAAGCTCACCCGGGCAGGCAGCGAGTACCTCCAGCTCCCGGATCCGCCGCTCACGGTGGAGCTGGGGCGGCACCCGTTGGAGCTGCGCTCGCGCGTGGCGGCGGTGGAGGCGGTGGCCCGCGTGTTCTCCCACGGCGCCGCGTCGATCATCCTGCGGGTGCCGATCCCGCCCGGGATGTCCCTCGACGATCTGGTGCCGGTGGGGGACGAGCTCTTCGACTCGCCGGCGGTGGACGAGCTCTCCCTGGCGCTGATCCGGAAGCTGCGCGCCGACCTCTCGCCGGCCGGGCTTCGCGGCGAGGTGTGGGATCAGAGCGAGAGCTACACCATCATCTATACCGACAAGCTCCGAGGCGATCCGATGGCCGCCGACGTGCTGGCCGCGACCGACCTGGGCCGGCTGCTGC
>CAZCWA010000259.1:0-7279 GCA_964502265.1 uncultured Myxococcaceae bacterium
GTGATGGCGCTCGGATTCCTGGTGAACTTCTGGGGTGCGGTCGCCTTCCGCGGCTACACCGAATACGTGCGCAACTGGTGAGGTTGACCACCCATGACTGACCCCGGGCAGCCCCCCTTCGGAAAGCGCCTGCACACGCGCGAGGACAGCGGCATCCGGCTCGATGCGGACGGCAACTGGTGGCACGACGACGAGCCCGTGGAGCACCCGCGGATCATCGAGGCCTTCAACCAGAGCCTGCAGCCCACCGAGGATGGACGCTTCAAGCTCGTCTTCGGCTGGGACTGGTGCTTCGTCCAGGTCGAGGGGCCGGCGTACCGGGTGGGCGCGGTGCACGTGACCGACGACGCGCTGGAGCTCGCGTTGAGCGACAGGACCCAGGAGCCGCTCGCGCCGGACACGCTCCACCTCTCGGAGGAGGGCGTGCTGCAGTGCCGGGTGAAGGGCGGCCGCGCGCTGGCCCGCTTCGCGCGCGACGCCCAGTTCCAGCTCGGCGAGCTGCTCGAGGAGGATCCCTCGGGCGGCTTCGTGCTCCGGACGGGTGGGCGCACCCATCCCGTCCGGATGTCCTGAGGCGCTGCCTACGCCGCGGCCTCCTCGGGGCCGGCACTGCTGCCGGTGTCCGGGCTGGGACGGCTGGCGGCGAGGACCTCCGCGGCCAGCGCCTCCATCTGCTGCGGGTGCTCGCGGAGCCACTCGAGTGCGCGCTCGCGGCCCTGGCCGATGCGCTCACCCTTGAGGCTGAAGTACGAGCCCGCCTTGTCCACCAGGCCCTGCTGCACCGCCATGTCCAGCACCTCGCCGGTGCGGTTCACGCCGGAGCCGTAGAGCAGCTCGAACTCGGCCTCCTGGAAGGGCGGGGCGACCTTGTTCTTCACCACCTTCACCTTCGCCCGCGAGCCGACGACCTGGTCGCCCTCCTTGATGTTGCCGGTGCGGCGGATCTCCATGCGCACCGAGGAGTAGAACTTCAGCGCGTTGCCGCCGGTGGTCGTCTCCGGGTTGCCGAACATCACGCCGATCTTCATCCGGATCTGGTTGATGAAGATGATGCAGGTGCCCGAGCGGCTGACCGCGCCGGTGAGCTTGCGCAGCGCCTGGCTCATCAGCCGCGCCTGCACGCCCATGTGCGCGTCGCCCATCTCGCCCTCGATCTCCGCCCGCGGCACCAGCGCCGCCACCGAGTCGACGACGATCAGATCCACCGCGCCGCTGCGCACGAGGTGCTCGGTGATCTCCAGCGCCTGCTCGCCGGTGTCCGGCTGCGAGATGAGCAGCTCCTCCACCCGCACGCCGAGCTTGCGCGCGTAGTTCACGTCCAGCGCGTGCTCCGCGTCCACGAACGCGGCCACGCCGCCCTGCGCCTGGACCTGCGCGATCGCGTGCAGCGTCAGCGTGGTCTTGCCCGACGACTCGTTGCCGAAGATCTCCACCACCCGGCCCCGCGGGTAGCCGCCCACCCCCAGCGCGCGGTCCAGCCCCACCGAGCCGGAGGGGATGACCGACAGCTTCTGCGCCGCCTCCTCTCCGCCGCCCAGCGTCATCACCGAGCCCTTGCCGAACTGCTTCTCGATCGCCGCCACCGCCGCCGCCACCGCCTTCAGCTTGTCGCTCACCTTGCTCATCCTCGCCTCCCAATCCCTCATCACCGGACAGGCTCATCCCGCCCGAGCGAGCAGCGCCCTTCGCAACGCGCGTGCCGCCGGCCGATCAGAGTGAGGGCCACGCCGCCGGCCGTGCAGACCGTCCGCGCGCGGGAACGGCCGTCCGCGATCCCGGAGCGGCATCCGTGTCTCTCGGCTTGCGAGAAAGCGCGTACGGTGCGCGCGGCATGGACCTGCTGATCATCGGTGGCGGCGCGTCGGGCACGGCGATGTTGCAGGCACTCGCGGCGGCGGTCTCACGGGGCGAGAGGGGGCTTCCGAGGCGCATCGCGTTGGTGGAGAGGACGCGCGCGCTCGGGCCCGGACTGCCCTATGGCGAGACTTCCGAACCCTTCCACACCATGGGACGCACGCGGACCCGGCGGCACGAGAAGGGCGCGCAGCTTCGGGATCGCTTCGAGCGGTCGGCGGCGCTGCTGCGGACTTCAGGGCTCACGCTGCACCTGCGCGCCGAAGACGAGGCCCGGGCGCTCGAGCGCGACGCGGACGGTGGCTGGCGGCTGCACACGCAGAAGGCGGAGCTGAGCGCGCCCTGCGTGGTGCTGGCGACGGGACACTGGCACGTGCACAGGCTGTCGCATCTTCGGCGCGCGGTGGACTGGCGGTGGGACGTGCGAAGGCTGCACGCGGCGGTGGCGGACGAGGACGACGTGCTGGTGCTGGGGATGGGGCAGTCGGGTCTGGACGTGGCGGTGGCGCTTGCGGAGCGTCGCGCGCGATTGCCGCGGGAGCGCGTTGGCATCGTCCGCCTGGTGTCGCGGACGGGGCTTCTGCCGTCGGTGTTCGGGCACATCGGGGACAGGCGGCTCAGCGGCGCCACCCGGTCCCTGGAGGCGCTGGTCGCTCGCGGCGGGCTCGTCCGACTGCATGAGGTGATCGAAGCGGTGGCGGCGGATGCGCAGACGGTCGCACGCGCGCACGGGCTGGAGGCGCCGGCCGCAGGCGTATGGACCGACGAGGCGCTCACCCACTGGCTCTCCTCCCGGCCGGATGGGGTCACGCTGCTGCGCGAGGAACTCTCCATCGCGCGCGCATCGCTGCAGGCCCAACGACCCATCCCGTGGCACCCGGTGCTCTGGCACGGCATGGAGCAGTTCCACGCGCTGATGCCGCGCCTGCCGGCGGAGGATCGGCTTCTCCTGGCAGAGCGGTGGACGCCGCTGTTGCGACACGCGGAGGCGATCCATGCCGAGGCGGCCGAGCGCCTGCTGCGCGGAATCGATGCGGGATTGATCGAGGTCCATGCGGCGGGGCCGGACCTCCGGCTCGAGGAAGACGTCACGAGCATCCGCGCGCATGGAACCTTCGGCACCCTGCAGGCGAAGCACGTCGTCGATGCGCGCGGACCGGATCCCCGCGTGGAGCTGTCCGACGATGCGCTGCTGAAGTCCCTGCTCGCGGAAGGGCACGTGACGCCGGCGCGCATCCCGTTCTGTGAGCGGCCGTCGCCCCGGCAACGCGCCATCGTTCCCCTGGGCTGGCACATCGAGGACGAGCCCGGACCGCTCGTCACCGGCGGCGTCTGGGTGGATCCGGAGACCTTCGGGGCGCGCGACGTCGAAGGGGATGCGACCCGAGGCCTCTACGCGCTCGGTCCGCTGACCATCGGCCAGTTCCCGTTCTACGCCGGGCTTTGGGCGGCCCGGCAGGGCGCCGAGCGCGTGGTCCGCGACCTCCGCCGCCGGGCCACCTGACTACGCCGCGCGATCCCGTCCACGCGACTCGGAGGAGCCGGGCTGGTGCTTCGCGGCGCGGCCCTCTTCGCCGGTCTCCGCGATGGCGTTGTCGTCGCCGCCCTTGCCGCCGATCTCCAGGTGCAGGGCGATGATCGCGTCGCGCGTGCGGCGGAGCAGCTCGTCGCGGTCCTTCGACTTCAGCCCGGCGGTCTCGATCGGCTGCCCGACCTTCATGCGCACCACCCTGGGCCGGATGCGGAACCCGTCCCGTGGGAGCACGTCGCCCGAGCCTTCGATCGCCACCGGGATGATGGGGACGCCGGCCTCGATCGCGAGCACGAACGGGCCCTTCTTGAAGGGGAGGATGCTGCCGTCGTGCGAGCGGGTGCCCTCGGGGTAGGCGAGGATGTTCGCGCCCTCGCGGATGCGCTGCCCGGCGAGGTGGAGGCTCCGGACCGCCTCCTGACGGTTGCGCCGGTTGACGAAGATCATCCCGGTGAAGGCCATGTACCAGCCGATGAACGGCACATGCCGCAGCGAGTGCTTGGCCACGAAGCGCAGGTTGGCCGGCAGCGCCGCGAACGCACAGGGGATGTCGAACATCGACTGGTGGTTCATCACGAAGATGTGGGGGCGCGACCAGTCCACGTCCGGCAACGGCTCGAGCGCAATCCGCGAACCCGTGCCGCGGATGAGCGGCGGTGCCCACAGCCAGCGCGCCATCGCCAGCGGGAGCTCGCGGCGCATGGTCAGCAGGCCGGCGATGAAGGCGCTGGTGATGCAGAAGGCCGACCAGAAGGCGAGGAAGAGCGCCTGCCCCGCATTGATGAGCGGGTAGAGCGCTTCGGGCCAGGCCGTCTGGCGGGCGGGGGGACGTGAAGTCATGGACGCAAACAAGCGCGACTCCTCGAAACGAGCAACCGCTCTCATCTCCCACCGGGCACGCCCGCCTGGGAACCTCGGCCAAAACGCAGACGGACCGGTCAGGATTTCCAAGCGCGCCTGATGGGTGGGGGAAGGCGGGCGAATGCTCTCCCAGCGGCCACGTTGCGAGCGGCGCGTCATCGCCACACTAAAGAGGAGCAGTTCACGAATTCGGAGGCGTGATGCGAAGCAACGGCGAGCTGCCGCACGTGGTGATTCTCGGCGGAGGCTTTGCGGGCTTGAAGGCGGCCAAGGCGCTGCGGAACGCGCCGGTGCGGTTGACGGTGATCGACCGCCGGAACCACCACCTCTTCCAGCCGCTGCTCTACCAGGTCGCCACCGCGGCCCTCAGCCCGAGCGACATCGCCGCCCCCATCCGCCACGTCCTGCGCAAGCAGCGCAACACGCGGGTGGTGCTGGCGGAGGTGACGGGCATCGACCCCGAGCGCAAGCGCGTGCTGCTCGCGGACGGGGAGATGGCCTACGACTACCTGCTGGTCGCCACCGGGGCCACGCACTCCTACTTCGGCAACGACCAGTGGGCGGAGCACGCACCGGGACTGAAGACGCTCGAGGACGCGCTGGACATCCGCAGGCGCGTGCTGCTCGCGTACGAGGCCGCCGAACGGGAGGAGGACGACGCCATCCGCCGCGAGCTCCTCTCCTTCGTCATCGTCGGCGCGGGCCCCACCGGCGTGGAATTGGCGGGCGCGCTGGCGGAGATCTCGCGCAAGACGCTGGTGCAGGACTTCACGCACATCGACCCCACCTCGGCGCGGGTGGTGCTCATCGAGGGCGTGGACCGCGTGCTCCCGCCCTACCCGCAGGACCTGTCCCAGGCGGCGCGAGAGTCGCTCGAGAGCCTGGGCGTCGAGGTGCGCACCAACACGCGGGTGACCGAGGTGGACGAGCGGGGCGTGACGCTCGCGGACGGCACCCGGCTCGCCGCGCGCACGGTCCTCTGGGCGGCGGGCGTGGCGGCATCGCCTTTGGCGAAGTCGCTCGGGGCGCCGCTGGATAGGGCGGGGAGGGTGAAGGTGACGAAGTACCTCACCGTCCCGGACCATCCGGAGATCTTCGTCGTGGGGGACCTGGCGTCGGTGACCGACGACGACGGCAAGCCGGTTCCGGGCGTCGCCCCCGCGGCGATGCAGATGGGCGAGGCGGCGGGACGGAACATCCTGCACGCGGTCCGCGCAGAGCCGCTGTTTCCCTTCTCCTACTGGGACCGGGGGACGTTCTCGGTGATCGGCCGCGGCTCGGCGGTGGGCGTGGCGTTCCGGCGGCTGAAGATGAAGGGCTTCATCGCCTGGCTCACGTGGGTCTTCATCCACGTGCTCTTCCTCGTCGGCTTCCGCAACCGCTTCTTCGTGCTGCTCAACTGGGCGTACTCCTACGTGAGCTTCCGGAGGGCCGCGCGGCTGATCACCGGCGAGCCCCCGCTGCTGCCCTCGTCGACGTCGCCTCCGCTGCAGGACGCCGCGCACGCCCCCGAGGTCTCCGCGGTCCGGCCCGACACGCGGCAGCTCGTGCCCCAGCACTGAGACTTGCGCTCGCCTCACCGCTCCGCCCGCCGGAAGCGGGGCGTGCTCCGCTCGCGATCTTTGGAGGGTGCTCCGTCGGCCCCGTAGAGCCCGCCGTGCAGCCAGCCCCGCCGGTCGAGCATCCGGAAGTCGGTGGCGAGGTGCAGGTCGTCGTCGTGGATCTCGTCTCTGCCCGCAAGGTCCGCCAGCGTCCGCGCGACCTTGATGATCCTGTCGTGCGCGCGCGCCGAGAGCCCGTGCCGCTCGACGTTCTCCCGGATGCGCCGAAGGGGGTTGGAGCCGAGCCGGCAGTACTCGCGCAGCTCGCGCGGGCCCATCTGGGCGTTGCAGGTGATCCCCGTGCCCTTGAACCGGTGGCGCTGCCTGTCGCGCGCGGCCTCCACGCGGTTGCGGAACCAGGAGGTCGGCTTCCCCGTCTGCGCGAGGTTCATCAGCGGCTCCTGCGCCACCGGCCGCACCTGGATGGTGAGGTCGATGCGGTCCATCAAGGGCCCCGAGACCCGCTGGTGGTACTCGTGCACCTTGGAATCGCGGCAGGAGCAGGTCCGGCCGGGGACGTTGAACCAGCCGCACGGGCACGGGTTCATCGCCGCCACCAGCATCACCCGGCAGGGGTAGGCGAGGTGGTGGGACGCGCGCGCGAGGTGGATGACGCCCTCCTCGAGCGGCTGGCGCAGGACCTCGAGGACGTTCTTGCGGAACTCCGGCAGCTCGTCGAGGAAGAGCACGCCGTTGTGGGCCATGGAGAGCTCGCCCGGCCTGCCCAGGGGGCCACCGCCCACCAGACCTGCATCGGAGATCGTGTGATGGGGCGAGCGGAAGGGCCGCTCGGTGAGCAGCGAGCGATCCTCCGGAAGCATCCCGAGCACGCTGAAGATCTTGGTGACCTCCAGGGCCTCGGCAAACGTCATCGAGGGGAGGATGCCCGGAAGCCGCCGCGCCAGCATGGTCTTCCCGGAGCCTGGCGGACCACACATCAAGAGGCAGTGACCGCCCGCCGCCGCGGCCTCCATCGCCGCCTTGATGTCCTCCTGGCCGCGCACGTCCGCCATGTCGAGCGATTGCTGCGCCGCCATGCTGCTCTGCACACGCGGACCGCTGGAGGCCTTCGACTTCCGCGGGTACGGCGCGAGCGGGTTTGCTCCGGTGAGGTGATCGACCGCCTCGCGCAGGTTCGCCACCGGGAGGACCTCGATGCGATCGACCAGGGCGGCCTCATCCGCGTTGTCCGCAGGGATCATCACCCCCCGCAGCCCGAGGTCCCGCGCCAGCACCGCGAGCGGCAGCACGCCGCGGATGGGCTTCACCGCGCCGTCCAGGGAGAGCTCGCCGGCGAAGAGCCAATCGTGAAGCGGCTCGTCCGCGAGCAGCCGCGCGGAGACCAGCACCCCCAGCGCGATGGGCAGCTCGAAGGCGGGGCCCTCCTTGCGGATGTCCGCCGGCGCGAGGTTCACCGTGATCCGCTTCTGCG
>CAZCWA010000260.1:0-7253 GCA_964502265.1 uncultured Myxococcaceae bacterium
CGAAGTCCGGCGGCGCCTTCTCGACCAGCACACCGTCAATGAGCTCGGCGCGCCGGCCCTCAGGCTGCCGGGCCCAATCGTCGAACGTGGCCCTGCGGCTGCTGTCGTCAGGCGAGCGCATCTGCACCGGAAGTATAGCGACGCGCAACTTCTACTGCGGCGGTGAGGCCTCCGCACGCCGGGCCGCTGCACGAACTCTGCGGCCGCCCTAACGCAACGCCTCGAACTGGGGCAGCCCCTCCGCGCGTTCGAAGAGGTCCACCACGATCCGCGCGGTGGCGCCCCAGATCGTGTGCTCGCCCCAGTCGAAGTAGAAGACGGGGTGGTTCTCCCCCTCCCACTTCCAGAGGACACGGCGCGGCACGCCCGGCTTGAGCATGTCGCGCAGGGGGACCTCGATCACGAGGTCGATTTCCTCCTCGCACGGCACCAGGGTCACGTCCGCGGGGACCACGCCGACGTACGGCATGATCCGGAAGTTGGTCACGGTGGGCGACTCATCGAGCTGTCCGAGCACGGTCACGCGCTCGGGCGGGATGGCCAGCTCCTCCTTCGCCTCGCGCAGGGCGGTGTGCAGCGGGGTCTCGTCCCCGGGATCCCGGCTCCCTCCCGGGAACGCGAACTGTCCTGCGTGGCTGCGTAGGGTTCGCGGCCGGCGGGTGAAGATCAGGTGCAGCTCGCCCTCCCGCTCGACGAAGGGCACCAGCACCGCGGCCTCCCGCAGGGTCAACCCCGGCAGGTTCAGCGCGCGCCCGGGGCGTTCGTGGAGGCGCTGTCGGAGCTCCTCGAAGAGCGGGTGCACCCTTCAGCCTCCGACGGCCTCGCCCGCGGGCAGGGTGGGCACGAGGGCAGGGACCTCCGCGCCGGTATCCGGCTGGAGCACGCCCGCCGCGAGCAGCCCGAAGAGCAAGAGCCCCAGCCCCACCCGATAGACGACGAACACCATCGTGGTGCGCGAGCGCAGGAACCTCAGCAGCCCGGCGATGGCGGCCATCCCTGACACGAAGCTGACGACCGTGCCCACCACCAGGGCGGCGGTCCCGACCCCGGCGCCCACCTCGAGCAGGTCCTTCAACTGGAACAGCCCGGCCAGGGTGGTGGCGGGGATTCCGAGCAGGAAGGAGAACCTCGCCGCGTCCTCGCGCTTGAGCCCGAGGAAGAGCGCGCCGGTGATCGTCGATCCCGACCTCGACGCCCCCGGAATCAGCGCCACCGCCTGCCACAGGCCGACGGTGAGCCCATCCTTGAGCGACATGTCGTTCATGGTGCGCTGGTGTTTCGCGCGCCGCTCGGCCATCAGGAGCAGGAGCGCCATGGCGATCAGCATCCCGGCGATCACGTACAGCGATCTCAGCGACCCCTCGATGTACGGCTTGAAGAGGATCCCCAGCACGGAGATGGGCACGGTCCCGAGGATCACCATCCACGCCAGCCGCGACTGCTGCTCGCCCAGCGGATCGCGCGCCTTGAGGCCACGGAAGAACGCGCCGGCCAGCCCGAGGATGTCCCGCCAGAAGTAGATGATCACCGCCAGCACGGTGCCGAGCTGGATCACCGCGCTGTAGGCGGCGCCGGGATCCTCCCACCCCAGCAGCGAGGGCACGATGCGCAGGTGGGCGGTGGAGCTGATCGGCAGGAACTCGGTCAGGCCCTGCACGAGGCCCAGCACCACCGCTTCCAGAAGACTCATAGGCCGCCCGATGTATGTCCCGTCAGGCAGGGGAGCAAGCGGCAGCGACGCACGTGTCCCGGCTGCCACCCCACTGGCAAAGCCCGGCTGCCAGCCTGCTGACAGCTCGCCCTCCCCCGCCAGTCTGCGCACACGAGGGCGCGCGCGCTTTGGCGCAGCCCCTCCAGAGGGCATAGTTCTCGCACCCGCGCTGCCCTTCGCCTCTCCGGCGAAGCCGTCGCCGCCGTCGAAGCTGGAGCCTCCCCGCGTGAACCGACTCCTCCCCGCCCTCGTCGTCCTCCTCGCCCTCCTCCACTCCGGGGCCCACGCCGCGTCCAGCCTCCCGGAGGTCCCTCCCGCGCTCGACGTGTTCCTCCAGAGCGAGACGGTGCAGCCGGTGGCCCACGCCCTCCCCCGCGAGGTCCAGCGTCGCTTCGAGGAAGGCCAGCTCTCCGGCGTGGAGGAGCGGCTCGGGGTACCGACCTTCTTCTGGGCCCCGCGCGCCGAGCCGATGAGAGGGACCTCGCTCCGCCAGATGGGTCTCACGGCCGAGCAGGCCGCGCGGCGTCACCTCTTCGATTGGGGCCCGCTCTACGGTCAGCCGGGCGCGCAGCTCGCGGAGAGCACCCTGCACCGGCTCCACGACACCGGCCGCGGCGCGGTGATCGCGTCGTTCCGCAAGGAGCTCTTCGGCATCCGGGTCTTCCGCGACGAGCTGCGGGTGATCATGGATCGCGAGCTGAACCTCATCGCCTTCAGCGGCTACCTCCCCTCGCACGATCGGGCGGAGCTGCGCGGCGAGCCGCTGGAGTTCCGGCTTGGGCACGCGACGGCGGTGGCGGTGGCGCTCAACGATCTCACCGGGCGCGCGCTGGAGGCGACCAACCTCGAGGCGGACGGCCGGGTGATCGAGGGCTACCACGCGTTCGAGCTCCTCGGGACGGACGCGCAGCTCGACGGCCTGCGCTTCTCGCAGAAGGCGCGGGCGCGGGCGGTGTGGTTCACGCTCCCCGAGGGCCTGGTCCCCGCCTACTACGTGGAGCTGGACGTGGGCCACGTGAAGGAGACCTCGGCGCGGATGGCCGGCTACGTGGTCTCGGCGCACGATGGCGCGCTGCTCTTCCGCAAGGACCACACCGCGCACGCGCCGTTCACCTACCGGGTGTGGGCGGACGCGGACGGGCTGCCGTGGGACGGGCCGCAGGGGACGGCGAACTCGCCGCACCCGACGAGGGCGCCGGACGGGACGATGCCGCAGCTCGTGGCGCAGAACCTCATCACCCTCCCCCACGGCCCGATCAGCACCAACGATCCCTGGCTCACGCTCGAGTCCACCGAGACGCGCGGCAACAACGTGGACGCCTACGCGGACCTCGCGGGGCCGGACGGCTTCGGCTCGGGCGACGTGCGGCCGCAGCTCACCGCGCCCTTCACCTTCGACTTCGCCTACGACTTCGACGAGGGCCCGCAGGCGAACACGTCGCAGATCAGCGCGGCGGCCACGATGCTCTTCGTGGCCAACAACTTCTTCCACGACTGGTACTACGACGCCGGCTTCGACGAGGCCGCGGGCAACGCGCAGACCAACAACTTCGGCCGAGGCGGGATCGCCGGCGACTCGCTCCGGGTCGAGGCGCAGGACTACAGCGGCTCGGACAACGCGAACATGGCCACGCCGTCGGACGGGGCGCGTCCGCGGATGCAGATGTTCATCTTCGGCGGCAACCCCACCCAGCGCGTGTACATGGTCTCGCCGCAGGGCTCGGCCAACGGCTACGGCGCGGGGCTCGCCTCGTTCGGGCCGCAGCTCTTCGACGTGACCGCGCAGGCCATCCGCACCCAGCCCACCGACGCGTGCGCGCCGATCACCAACGCCTCGGCGCTGGTGGGGAAGATCGCGGTCATCGATCGCGGCACCTGCACCTTCGTGGACAAGGCGAAGGCGGCGCAGAACGCGGGCGCGGTGGGGGTGATCATCGCCAACAACACCGGCGGCGGCGCGCCCGGCCTGAGCGGGAGCGATCCGACGATCGTCATCCCCACCGTGGGCGTGAGCCAGAACAGCGGCAACACGATCAAGAACGCCACGGCGCAGGGGCCGGTGACGTTGCGGATGCTGCGCCAGCTCAACACCGGGCGGGACGGGACCCTGGACAACCAGATCGTCGCGCACGAGTGGGGGCACTACATCTCCAACCGCCTCATCGGCGACGCCAACGGCCTCAACAACACCCAGGGCTGGGGCATGGGCGAGGGCTGGGGTGACTTCCACGCGCTGCTGATCACCGTGCGCGAGGAGGACCTCACCCTCCCCGGCGGCGCGAGCTGGCGCGGCGTGTACCCGATGAGCACCTGGGTCACCACGCGCACCGCGGGCAACGGGCTGTACTACGGCATCCGCCGGCTCCCCTTCTCCATCGACTTCACCAGGAACGCGCTCACCTTCAAGCACGTGCAGAACGGGGTGCCGCTGCCGCAGGGCGTGCCCACCGCGTACGGCTCGTCCGGCAACAACAACGCCGAGGTCCACGCCACCGGCGAGGTCTGGGCGGTCACGCTCTGGGAGGCGTACGCGGCATTGCTGGGAGACACCCCGCGGCTGACCTTCGAGGAGGCGCAGGACCGGATGAAGCGGTACCTCGTGGCCGGCTACAAGGGCACGCCGAACTCGCCCACCTTCACCGAGGCGCGGGACGCCATCCTCGCCGCCGCGCTCGGGGAGGACGCGCGCGACTACCAGCTCATGTGGCAGGCCTTCGCGCGCCGCGGCATGGGCCTTCGCGCGGTGTCGCCGAACCGGACGTCCACCAACAACTCGCCGGTGACCGAGGACTTCGAGGCCGGCAACGCGCTCACCGTGGTCCGCCTGGAGCTCGACGACGCGCTCGTCTCCTGCGACGAGGACGGGCTGCTCGACAACGGCGAGGAGGGCACGCTCACCGTGACCGTGCGCAACTCGGGCGTGGGCACGCTGACGGGGACGGCGGGCGCGGTGTCGGTGGAGACGCCGGGGCTGACGCTGCCGGACGGCGGCGCGCTCGAGTTCGGGGACCTGCCCCCGTTCGCGGTGGCCACGCGCACGGTGAGGGTGCGGCTCGACGGGATGGTGGAGGAGCACGAGCTGCGCTTCGCGCTGGAGCTGGACTCGGCGGAGCTTCCGCAGCCGCTGACGCGGACGGTCGGCTTCCGCGGCAACGTGGACGAGGTCCCCGCGGTGAGCGCGACGGACGACGTGGAGGCGGTGGGGACCCTGTGGACGGTGGGGCAGAACACGCAGTTCGCCTCGGTGGCGAACTTCGAGCGGGTCGCGCTCGGGCCCACCGAGCACCAGTGGTTCGGCGCCAACCCCGCGTCGCCCGCGGACGTGTGGATGGTCTCGCCGTCGGTGGACGTGTCCCCGCTGGAGGACTTCGTGCTCACCTTCCGCCACCGCTACGACCTCGAGCAGAGCAACGGCACCTTCTACGACGGCGCGGTCCTGGAGCTGCAGGTGGGCGGCAACGGCGCGTGGATGGACATCGGCACCCTGGCGTCGCAGCCGTATGACGGGGCGCTGGCCTCGCAGCAGAGCGCCAACCCGCTGCGCGGAAGGCAGGCGTGGAGCGGCAGGAACCCGAACTACCCCGACTACGACACGGTGAGGGTGGACCTCGGGCGCGACTACGCCGGGCAGATCGTCCGGGTGCGCTTCCGCATCGGCGGGGACCAGGCGGTCGCCGCGTACGGCTGGGAGCTCGACGACATCGGCTTCGAGGGGATCATCGGCACCCCGTTCCCGCGCGTGGTCCAGCAGACCGACGTGTGCGGCAACGCCACCCCGCTGGTGGAGCTGCCGGTGGACCAGGTGGTGGATGAGGGCACCGAGGTCTCGCTGCAGGGCGTGGTGAGCGACGACGACGGCGACCCGCTGACGCTCGCGTGGACGCAGGTGGCAGGGCCGGACGTGGCGCTGACCGAGGTCGCCGAGGGCCGCGCCCGCTTCACCGCGCCGGAGGTCGCGCGCGACACCGTGCTCGGCTTCGAGCTCTCCGCATCCGACGGAAAGGTCACCGCCCGCGCCCGCCACAACGTCACCGTCCGCAACGTGAACAAGCCGCCGGTGGCGGAGGTGATGATCCAGTCCGGCGCCCGCGCAGGGGACCGCGTGCACGTGGACGGATCGAACAGCAGCGATCCGGATGGAGACGCGCTCGTCGCGTACACGTGGATCCACGTCGCCGGGCCGAGGATCACCTTCGAAGGGGAAGGCGCCCACGTCTCCTTCGTCGCCCCCGAGGTGAAGGAGCGCGCCACCGTGCGGCTCTCGCTCATCGTCAGCGACGGAGAGGCGGAGAGTGATCCCGCCGTCGTCGAGCTCTTCATCGACCCGGGGCCGGGCGTGAAGGCAGCGCAGGGATGCGGGTGCTCGGCGGGGGGGGGAGGGGTGGGCGCGCTGGTCCCGTTCCTCCTGCTCGGCGCGGCCCTCGTGCTGCGCCGGCGGAGGGTGGCGTAGCGGGCGAGATCTCTGGGTCACCGGCTCCTCTGGTAGCCGGACCCGCTTGCCAAGGAGGAGATGCAGTCATGGCCGGCAAAACTGAGCGCAAGGGGCACCTGAACATCAGGTTCAGCGACACCGCACGGTGGATCTTGGACACCCTCCAGCAAGAGCTCGGTCTTTCCCAGGCATCGGTCGTTGCTGCGGGAGGAAGCCCGACGCAGACAGATCGCCATCCCCGGCTCTGGTGCTTGGAAGGCGCAGCAACAAGCTGAGGGCGAGAGAATCCACCGCTTGGCCACTGCAGGGAACAGGAAGCTCGATCCCGATCAGGACTCCTGACGCAGGCCCTATATCTGCCAGGGGACCGGGCTGCCGAGCAGCCACCAGGTGAGGCTGCCTAGAATGGCTCAACTCGACGCTCGTGAGCTAGGAGGAAGCCGGGCGAAAGAGCCCATGGGTAACGAAAAGGCCCAGAGCCCGCTCACGCCTCGTTCGACATGGTCTTGCACAAACTCTATTTCACGTTGCTCTGGCTGACTGCACTTGCAAGCTTCGTCGTCATCTCAGGCTCGGCCACAATCGCGGTTCACGACCGCATCGTAGTCAGCCAGGACTTCGCCTGTCTTGACCGCGAGATCGAGATCCCATTAGCGCTCCAGGCGGCGTCACAGCGCATTGAGGAGCGCAGAGCGAAGCCATCCAGCCCCTTCTCCGCGGCCAGTTTCGAAGATCCGGACTTCAAACAAGCCCTAAACAATATGCTTGCCGTCGAACTTGCTTTTTCGCAGGTGGAAGCCAGCTGCAACATCGACCAGCTGCGGCCAATAGAGAAGAGCAGTTCCACGCGAGTTTGGAACTGGTGGGACGAGAATGCCGGGCGGCGCGATTTTGAGGGGCGCTCGACTCAACTTCTCTATTCCGTGGCTAGCCTGATCCCGATCGGCGCACTCGTGGCGCTGAGGCGTTGGGTGCGGTGGCTGCTGAAGTGAGCTGCAAGCCTCATTATCAACACGAGCAGGCCGCTGAATGGGCTTGCGGCGAGACCTGACAGCTACCTCCGCTCCACACGAAGGCCACTTCATGCCGGTTCGTTCCGAGCCAGCACTC
>CAZCWA010000261.1:0-7237 GCA_964502265.1 uncultured Myxococcaceae bacterium
GAACGCGAGGACGATGTCGGAGTACTTCGTCAGGAACGTGTTGCCGGTCATCCGCAGGGGACTCTAGACGGTGGAGCGTCGCGGACCAAACACGCACCGCCCCGGCATGCAGGCAGGCGCGTGGGCGACGGAGGTGGAAACGAAGGAAACGTGCTCAGCGCCGCGGCCGTCCGGTGCCGGAAAGCGCCAGCAGCCGCCTCGCCCGCTCGACGAAGGGATCCCCCGACGGTCCGGCGGCGACCACCGCCTGCAGCGTCTGCACCGCCCGGCGACCGTCGGAGGACTGCAGGCGGAGCTCGGCCCGGTACACGCGCGCCGCGAGATCATCCGGGTCGAGCGCCAGCGCCGCATCGAACAACGCCGCCGCCCGATCCGGGCGGCCCATGGCCAGGTACACCGTCCCCAGCATGGTGTGCGGAAACGCGTCCGCCACGTCCAGCCCCACCAGGCCCTCGAAGACGACGCGCGCCTCCTCCAGCCGCCCGGACTCGAAGAGCTGGTGCCCGAAGAGGCTCATCTCCGCCAGCTCGTGCCGCGTCATCGACCGCAGCGCGTCCGCCGGCGACGGCGCCGAGAGCAGCTCGTCCAGCTTGCGCACGTGGTAGCGGAGCGCCGGATCGGTGTCGATCTCCAGCGTGATGGTCCGCTTCTTCGTCCGCGCCCCCGCCTTGCGCGGAGGCTGCCCGTCCACCCGCGCCATGCGGGCGGGGACCGGTGTCTCCTTGGAGCGGGTGCGGCGGCGGCGGGGAGCCGGGCCGGTGGCCACCGGCGCGGGGCCGGCGACCTCGGTGAGCTCGTCCTCGAACTCCGGCCGGAACTCCTGCGTGCGCGTGTACGACGGGTCCACCGGCGCCTCGAGCGAGACGCGCGGTGTCTTCCGAGGTCGCTTCGGGAAATGGACGACCTCGACGCGCCGCGGAGACATCTGCGACCTGCCGGCGCTACTTCTTCCTGGCCGGTGCGGAGGCCGCAGGCTTCGCGCCCGCCTTCGCAGCGTCCATGTTCTGCGCCATCTTCTGCGCCTGCTCGAGCGTCTCCAGCGCGGCGGCGGCGAGGATCCGTGCCCGGTGCGAGAGGGGATCCTTGTTCTCCGGATCGAGGTCCACGGCCTTCTTGAAGTCGTGCGCGGCCTCGATGATCTTCCCCTGCCGCAGGTAGACCTCACCGCGGTTCACGTAGGAGGCGATCTCCTTGTCGTTCAGCGCGATCGCGTCGTTGAACGCCAAAAGCGCCTGATCCAGATCCTCCTGCGCGAGGTACACCGCGCCGAGCGCCGTGCGGTAGTAGCCCTCCTTCGGATCCAGCGTGACCAGGCCCTGGAAGACGACCTTCGCCTCCTCGTACCGGCCCTGCTCGTACATGGAGAAGCCGATCACCGCCATCTCGAGCATCTCCGGCCCGCTGATGGCGTTCAGCTCCTGCATGGTGATCTCGCCCTTGATCCACTTCTCCACCCGCTCGGGCGCGTAGAGGACCTTCTCCCAGTCCGGAGTGACCTCCGGCTTCTTTGCGCCCTGCTTGTTCGGAATCACCGGGTTTGAATTGTCGGCCATGTGGGGCTGCGCCTCTTCTCCGTAGAAGTGGAAACGGGTGCCCACCGACATCCGGCAGGCACCCGCGTTCTAGTTCGGCAACGTCAGGAAGTCCACGCGGGGGGCCGCGACTAGCGGATGTTCTGGATGACGCCCTTCGAGATGTCGCCCATGATCCGCATGATGTTCGAGATGAACTGCATGAGGTTCTGGTAGTTCTGCATCTGGAACTGCGCCGTCATCTGCGCCTTCTGCGTGGGGTCCTTCACGTTCGACAGCATGTTCTGCTGGTCCGGGGACAGCGCCGTGGAGAACGCCTGGGACGGGATGCTGCCCACGATGGAGCCGCCGCCCGAGGTCCCCGCCGTCGACGCGGACGCGGCGGAAGCGACGGCGCCGCTGTAGTTGCCCGCCGCGATCTGCGACGCGGTGGCGCCCGCCTGGGCCGCCGAGGTGGCCGCGCGGTCGCTCAGCTTCGGGACGTCCACGCCCTTGCCGTTCTCGAGCTGCCGGTTGCCCTGGAGGAAGTCACCGATCCGCGACATGAAGTCGGAGACGTTGGCGACCGTCTTCCCGATGTTCCCCAGCAGGCCGTTGAGGCGGCTGAGCGGGTTCGGCAGGCTGATCTGGACCTTGTCCGAGAAGACGCCCTGCTGGCCGTCCTTGGCGAAGATGCTCTGCGCGAGCTGCTGCAGGATGCTCTTGCCCACCTGGCCCGCGGGCGACGCGAGCAGGTTGGTGACGGCCGGGATGACCTTCGGGAGGACCTTGGAGACGAGGTTGCCGACAGCGCCGAGGAAAGCCATTTGGGAGACTCCGTGTGTGGGTGGGCCGGGCGCGAAACCGACCGGACAAATTGATTATCCGCGATCCCTCCGCGGAGTTTCCGGATCTTTTTCATCCGCTGCCCGCAACGCGAAGCGGGCGCCCCTGGTGAGGAGCGCCCGCCGCTTGCTGCACCGCGTCTTCCGGAGGGACTAGCGGATGTTCTGGATGACGCCCTTCGAGATGTCGCCCATGATCCGCATGATGTTCGAGATGAACTGCATGAGGTTCTGGTAGTTCTGCATCTGGAACTGCGCCGTCATCTGCGCCTTCTGCGTGGGGTCCTTCACGTTCGACAGCATGTTCTGCTGGTCCGGGGACAGCGCCGTGGAGAACGCCTGGGACGGGATGCTGCCCACGATGGAGCCGCCGCCCGAGGTCCCCGCCGTCGACGCGGACGCGGCGGAAGCGACGGCGCCGCTGTAGTTGCCCGCCGCGATCTGCGACGCGGTGGCGCCCGCCTGGGCCGCCGAGGTGGCCGCGCGGTCGCTCAGCTTCGGGACGTCCACGCCCTTGCCGTTCTCGAGCTGCCGGTTGCCCTGGAGGAAGTCACCGATCCGCGACATGAAGTCGGAGACGTTGGCGACCGTCTTCCCGATGTTCCCCAGCAGGCCGTTGAGGCGGCTGAGCGGGTTCGGCAGGCTGATCTGGACCTTGTCCGAGAAGACGCCCTGCTGGCCGTCCTTGGCGAAGATGCTCTGCGCGAGCTGCTGCAGGATGCTCTTGCCCACCTGGCCCGCGGGCGACGCGAGCAGGTTGGTGACGGCCGGGATGACCTTCGGGAGGACCTTGGAGACGAGGTTGCCGACAGCGCCGAGGAAAGCCATTTGGGGACTCCGTGTGTGGGTGGGCTCTCGAGCCCGTGGACCTGACAACGAGGTTATCGCGGGCGCCTTCCGGAGGTTGCCTCCCCGGTGCTTTTTTTCCGCCGGCTGCGCCCTATCTGCGGTTCAGCCCTGCGATCAGCGCGTTGATCTTCCCCTGCAGCGGGTCCTCCGGCTTCACCACCGCCGCCGCGCGCCGCAGGTCCTCCGCCGCCTGCGCCTTCTGACCGGCCGCGAGCTTCACCTCCGCGCGCCCCACCCACGCCGCCGGATCTCCGGGGGCGAGCTTCAACGCCACGTCCCAGGCGGCCAACGCCCCCTGCGGGTTGCCGGCCGCGAACTCCACCACCCCGAGCGCCTTGGCGAAGTACGGCTCGGCCGGGTTCACCGCGTACAGGCCCTGGAAGATGGTCCGCGCCTCCGGGATGCGGCCCTGGAAGTAGTAGACGTAGGCGACCTTCGCGATCGCGTAGAGCTCCTCGTCGGTGTAGCCGCGCACCTCGCGCAGGGTCGCCTTGCCGTCCGCCCACCTCTGGAGGAGCTGCAGGCGCTTGACCTCGTCCACCTTCTCGTTCACCCGCTGCGGAGGACGCATGGTCAGTACCCCATCTCCTTCTGCTCCTCGCGCATCCGGCGCTGGATCTCGTCCACCTCGCGGGTGAGCTCGCCCACCAGCTCCACCATCTGCTGCTCCCGCGCGATCAGTGCCCTCATCCGGTCGAGGCGCTCCGGCGCCGCCTGGATCCGCGCGAGGTTCTCCTCCAGCGCCAGCGTCTGCGCTTCACCCGCCCGTTCGGACACGCTGCCCAGGAACGGGCGGTCGTTGAAGGCGGCGAGGTCCGCGTCGTGCCCCTTCGGCGGCGGCGGCAGGGGCAGGCGCAGCTCGTCGGACGAGTGCGCGGGGCCGATGAAGTCCAGCAGCTCCGCCGAGGCGAGCGCCGGGTTCTTCGGGTCAGAGGTGCGGCCCTTCTTCTTCGCCCGCTCGAGCTGCTTCGGATCGACGAGGCGCTCGCGCACGGAGCGGGGACCGCCCCAGGGCCAGAGCGGCGCGCGCGGCGGCTGCTGGTTGATCTTCGCCATGGCTGCTTGTCGCTCCTATCGCTTCCCGTGTTCCTGCTGCAGCGCGTAGACGAAGTTCAGGACCTCGGCCACCGCGTCGTAGAGCTCTTCGGGGATCTCCTCCCCCACGTCGATCCGGTAGAGCGCGTTCGCCAGCGGCAGGTTGCGCATCAGCGGGATCCCGTGGGCCTTGGCGATCTCCTTGATCTTCTCCGCCTTGAACCGCATCCCCTTGGCGATCACCCGCGGGGCGCCGTCCTTCTCCTTGTCGTACTTCAGCGCGACGGCGATGGACGGGTCTTCCTCGTACGGCATCTCCCCGCGAGTATAGCGCGGCTCCTCCGCCGTCCACGCCCGGCAGCCCGACACTCCGGGCGTCCCCTGCTCGACACCCCGACCATCAGGCGGGGAAATGCTTTGAACCCAAAGCAACATTACTGCTAATGGACGCCGTTCCGGTCACGTCGCGGCGCTCCGCTCCCGGGGCCCGTGCGCGTGGCCTCGAGGAGGATCTATCGGTGTGTGGAATTGCCGGAGAGGTGCGGTTCGACGGGCGCGCGGCGAGCGCGGCGGTGGTGGAGCGGATGACGGGCGCGCAGGAGCGGCGGGGCCCGGACGGCGTGGGGATCGTCGCCCGGCAGCGGATCGCCTTCGGCCACCGGCGGTTGAAGATCATCGACCTGTCGGAGCAGTCGCACCAGCCCATGGTGGACGTGGAGCTCGGGCTCACCGGTGTCTTCAACGGCTGCATCTACAACTACCGCGAGCTGCGCGCTGAGCTGCAGGCGCAGGGCTACCGCTTCTTCTCCGACGGCGACACCGAGGTCTTCCTCAAGGCGTTCCATGCCTGGGGCCCGGGCTGCGTCGAGCGCTTCAACGGGATGTTCGCCTTCGCGGTGCACGACCGTCGCTCGGACCGGGTGGTGCTCGGGCGGGACCGGCTGGGCATCAAGCCGCTCTACCTGACCGAGGTGGACGGGGCGGTGCGCTTCGCCTCCACGCTGCCGGCGCTGCTGGCCGGAGGCGGGGTGGACACCGCGCTCGACGAGGCGGGGCTGCACCACTACCTCTCCTTCCACGCGGTGGTCCCGGCGCCTTTGACCCTCCTCAAGGGCGTGCGCAAGCTCCCGCCGGCCACGCTCCTCACCCTCCACCCGGATGGGCGCCGCGAGGAGCTCTGCTACTGGACGCCGGCCTACGGTCCGCAGCCCGGCGACGAGAAGCGCTCCTTCGACGAGTGGATGGACCTCGTGCTCTCCACCCTGCGGACCGCGGTGTCCCGGCGGCTGGTGGCGGACGTGCCGGTGGGCGTGCTCCTCTCCGGCGGCCTCGACTCCTCGCTGATCGTGGGGCTCATCGCCGAGCAGCGCCCGGAGGCTTTGCGCACCTTCTCCATCGGCTTCGAGACGGTGAACGGCGAGGAGGGCGACGAGTTCAAGTACTCGGACTTCATTGCCCGGCGCTTCGACACCACCCACGAGAAGCTCTTCATCGATTCGGCGGCGGCCCTGCCGGCGGTGCAGGCGTCGATCGCGGCGATGAGCGAGCCGATGGTCAGCCACGACAACGTGGGCTTCTTCCTGCTCTCGCAGGTGGTGAGCCAGCACGTGAAGGTGGTGCAGAGCGGCCAGGGCGCGGACGAGGTCTTCGCCGGCTATCACTGGTACCCGCCGATGGTGGGCGCAGAGGATCCCGTCTCCCGCTACGCGGAGGTCTTCTTCGACAGGGACCACGCAGAGCTCTCGCGGCTGCTTCACCCGTCGCGGTTGGGCGCGGACCACAGCCGGGCCTTCGTCGAGGCGCACTTCGCAAGGCCCGGCGCAGAAGCTTCGGTGGACAAGGCGCTGCGGCTGGACACCACGGTGATGCTCGTCGAGGACCCGGTGAAGCGGGTGGACAACATGACCATGGCCTTCGGGCTCGAGGCGCGGGTGCCGTTCCTCGATCACGAGGTGGTGGAGCTGGCGGCGCGGATCCCCGCGGAGCTCAAGCTGCGCGACGGGGGCAAGTACGTGCTCAAGGAGGCCGCCCGGCGCGTCATCCCCAAGGTCGTCATCGACCGGCCGAAGGGGTACTTCCCCGTCCCCGCGCTCAAGTACCTGCAGGGGCCCTTCCTCGAGCTGGTGCGCGACACGCTGGGCAGCCGGCGCGCGCGCGAGCGGGAGCTCTTCCAGGCGGACGCAGTGGCCACCTTCCTCCGGGAGCCCGAAGCGCACCTCACGCCGCTGCGCGGATCGAAGCTCTGGCAGGTCGCCGTGCTCGAGCTGTGGCTGCAGCACCACGGCCTCTGATCCCAACCCCTCATGACCCTTCGGAGCAACGTCTTGCGACACTCCAGCGATCCCCGCTTCGACCGGAGCACCTCCCCCACCCTCTCGAACTGGCGGATGCCCCCGCCGGTCCAGAACGGACTCGCCGAGAACGCGGTGGTCCAGTGCGGCTGGGGGCGCCTGATCTTCGCCCACACCTTTCCCGATCACGCGCGCCTCGCCCAGACGCTCGCCGAGGAGCGCGAGGGGCAGCGGGACATCGCGCTCTATCTGCGCGATCCGCACGTGGTCCTCTCGCTCGCGCCGCAGAACCTCTTCCTCGATCCGTCCCACACCTACCGGCTCTGGCTCGAGCGCTACCGCGTGGCGCGCCTGCGCCCGCGGGGGTTCGTCGTCCGAAGGCTCGGCACCCGCGCCGACGTGGACGCGATCAACCGGATCTACGCCACCCGCGGCATGGTCCCCGCGGATCCGGAGGTGGTCTGGGCGCAGCACAACCAGCCGGTGGTGACCTACCTGGTGGCGGTGGACGTGCACACCGGCGAGATCCTCGGGTCGGTGACCGGGGTGGACCACGTGCACGCCTTCGACGATCCGGAGAAGGGCTCGAGCCTGTGGTGCCTCGCGGTGGATCCGCAGGCGACGCAGCCCGGCATCGGCCAGGCGCTGGTGCGGCACCTCGCCGAGCACTTCCTCGCCCGCGGACGGTCCTTCATGGACCTCTCGG
>CAZCWA010000262.1:0-7219 GCA_964502265.1 uncultured Myxococcaceae bacterium
GTACCAGCACAACGGCGACAAGGTGGAGTTGGCCAAGCGCTACCTGGTGGAGGAGGGCGGCGTGGCGGCGGCCACCGTGGCGGCGCTGCCCAAGTCGGAGGTGCTCCCCTTCTTCGAGAAGCACTTCTCGGTGGATGCCTGGGGCACCCGCGACATGCTCTGGAACCACTTCGACCCGTCGGGGATGTGGCTCATCTTCACCCTCATCGGGCTCGGCTCGGGGGTGGCGATCATGGGCTACGACTGGCTCTGCCGCCGCGCGGACGCGAACCCTTCGCACTCCTTCAACCTGCGCGGCCACCTCTGGGTGCGCGGGCTCCTGGTGCCCATCTGCTTCGCCTTCTACGTGGGCCTGTACTTCCGGCCCTCGGGCGCGCTCTGGGTCCAGGCGGTGATGTTCACCCTCCTCTTCGCCGCCTCGTTCTGGCCGGAGAAGCGGGCCGAGCCTTCGCCCTCGGTGGACCTGAGCCCGGGCGTCTAGGAGCCCATGTCCTCCGCGCTGCGCACGGCCTGGGAGCGCTACCGCACGCTGCGGAAGCAGAGGCGGCTTCTGCGCTGGGCGGAGGATCTGCTCCTGGTGGCGATCCTCTTCTCGGCGGTGTTCGCGTGGCAGACGCGCGGCCACATCGGCGGCGGGGAGCCTGCGCCCGCGTTCTCCTTCGTGGATCTGGAGGGGCGGACGTGGCGCTCGGAGGACCTGCGCGGCAAGCCGGTGGTGCTCCACCTGTGGGCGCCCTGGTGCGGGGTCTGCCGGACCGAGACCGGGACGATCTCGCGGCTGCACGACGCGGTGGGCGAGGACGCGCACGTCATCTCGGTGGCGCTCTCCTACCGGAGCGTGGCGGACGTGAGGGACTTCGCGCAGCGCCACGGCTCGAAGTACCCGGTGCTGCTCGGGGACGACACCTTCGAGGATGCCTACCGGGTGAGCGCGTTTCCGACCACGTACTTCCTCACCCCGGACGGCCGCATCTCCTCCAGCGTGGTGGGGATCACCACCACCTTCGGGCTGCGCTTCCGGCTGTGGAGGGCGGGCGGTTGAGACACGGGACCTCGCCGGCCATCCTGCGCGAGGTGCTGCTCGAGACGGAGCGGCTGCACATCCGCACCCTCGGCGCGGAGCACGCGCACAAGGTCGCGCGCTTCTACGCGGACAACGAGGCGCACCTCGGGCCGTGGGCGCCTCCGCGGCCGGACGGCTTCACCACCTCCGCGTACTGGTCGCTCGCGCTGGTGCAGGCGCAGAGGGAGCTCGAGCAGGACCGGAGCGTGCACCTCTATCTGCTCCTCAAGGGGGACCCGCGCCGCGAGGTCATCGGCACGGTGACGCTCTCCAACATCCTCCGCGGGCCGCTGCAGAACGCGAACCTCGGCTACGATCTCGACCGGCGATACGAGGGCAAGGGCCTGATGACCGAGGCCGCGCGCGCGGTGATCCGCTTCGCCTTCGACACCCTCCGGCTGCACCGGCTTTTGGCGGGCTACCTGCCGCACAACGCGCGCAGCGCCGCGGTGCTCGAGCGGCTCGGCTTCGAGATCGAAGGCCGTCAGCGCAGCTTCCTCTTCGTCGACGGCGCCTGGCGGGACCACGTGCAGACCGGCCTCGTCAATCCGCGCGAAGACTGACACTCGACGAAGGGTGTGGTTGTGGGGTCCGGGACCTGTCCATAGGTTCGGCCGCGTATGCTCGTCATCGCGCACGTCTCGGACCTGCACGTCTCCCGTTACGGCGAGCACGTGACCAGCCTGCGCACCACACTGCGTTCGAGGCAGGGGCTGCAGGACGAGGACTGGCAGAACCTCGAGGAGCTGGACGGCTGGCACATCCAGCGCCGGGTGAAGTGGCGGTGGCGTCTGCGGGAGGCGGAGGACGCGCTGGAGCTCCGCCTGCTCGACGACGAGGGCTACGTGCAGACGCGCCGCAAGGGCCGCCGCGCGGACGAGTCGGCGCTGCGCCGCGAGCTGGAGACGGTGGCCCGCAAGCGCCACCTCACCGAGCACGGCCGCCTCTCGCGCAACCTCCCGGAGCCGGGGCGGGTGGAGGAGCTGCTCGCGGTCGATCCGACCAACACCAACCTCCGCTTCCTGCGCGCGGCCTGGCTTCTGCGCGAGGCGAACCCGGACTGGGTGCTGATCACCGGGGACGTGACGGACGACGGCATCGGCTACGACCTGGTGGAGGCGGCGCTGCGCCCCTTCATCGACCGCGGACGGGTGCTGGCGGTGCCGGGCAACCACGACGTGTACGACTCGCCGCCGCTGGTGGTGCCGCCGCACGAGCGCAAGGACGTGGACCGCAAGCGCGCGCTGTGGCGGCCGTTCGCGCGGAACCTCGGGCTCTCGGGCAGCGCGCCGTACTGGGTGCGGGAGCTCGGCGAGGGCGCGCTGGTGGCGGCGGTGGACTCCTGCACGCCGGCGTGGACGCCGCTCTCCGCTTCGGGCGAGGTGCCGGCCGAGTGCCTCGAGGAGGTGGGCAAGGTGCTGGAGGGCGCGGACCTGCCGGTGAAGCTGGCGATGCTCCACCACCACGTGGTGAACCCGCCCTTCCTGCACGTGGGGCGCGCGCCGTGGCAGCTCGGGATGCGGCTGCGCAACGCGAAGGAGGTCTATGACTTCTTCGTCGAGCGGAGGTTCGCCGCGGTCCTCAACGGGCATCGGCACCTGGGCTACCGCTACCACCCGCCGTGGGCGCCGCTCTTCCTCTCCGCGCCGTCCGCCACGCTGGGTGATCGGACGGGCGTGCAGCCCTACTTCTGGCGGTTGGAGATCCGCGGAGGCGAGCTCGCCTCGGTGCGTGAGCGGCCGTTGGTGCGCGGGTGAGTCATTGAGCACCCCGCGGCAATCCGCGCGCGGTGCGGGGCTTCGAGGGTCCTCCCCTTGCGCGCATTCGCGTGAAGGTCTACGAGTCCGCTCAAGATGAAGCGTTCGGGAGAGAACGGGGGCGCCGCGGCCGATGGGCTGCCGCCACTGGGCGAGGTGCTCGACTTCCTGCGGCTGCTCTGGTCGATCGACCACGGGCTGCAGACGACCTCGAAGCGGATGGAGTCCACGCTCGGGGTCACCGGCCTTCAGCGGATGGTGCTGCGACTGGTGGGGCGGTTCCCGGGCATCTCCGCGGGCAACCTCGCGCGCATCCTCCACGTGCACCCGAGCACCCTGACCGGCGTGCTCAAGCGGCTCGAGGACAAGCAGCTCGTCACCCGATCCTCGGATCCGCTCGACGCGCGCCGCGCCCTCTTCAGCCTCACCGCGAAGGGCCGGATGATGGACGTGCCCACCACCGGCACGGTGGAGTCTGCGGTGCAGCGGTCCCTGGAGAAGGTCCCCCAGGCGAAGATCGCCGCCGCGCGCGAGCTGCTGCAGGCGCTGGCCGGCGAGCTGACGACCGAGCCTGTCGCGGTGACCACGGGCGTACAGCGCAAGGGGACCCGCGGGACCGCGCGCAAGAAGCGCTGACCGGAGTTATGTCAGGCTGCTCGTGGGAATGGCCTGACCCGAACGGGGTTGGGCAGACCGGGCCGCCGTGAACGACACCGAATCGCAGAGGGGACCGTCAGGCCCCGACCAGGGGATTCCGCCGTGGGTCCCCAGACCTCAGATGCCGCAGGGCGGTGGACCGGGCGCTCCCCTCGGGGGCGGTGGCCCTTCGTCCGAGCACGCCGGCGCGCTCGACCGGCTCCTCGCCGCGTACCGCCAACGCCAGACCCGGCTCTTCTGGCTCGAGGCCGCGCTCTGGGGTGTCGGCGCCCTCGTCGGCCTGCTGGTGGCCGCGGGCTTCCTCGGGCGCAACCCCCAGCTCGGCTGGCCGCTGCTGGTGGCGGCGCCGCTCGGGCTGTTGGTCCCGCTGTTCGTGCTCGGCCTTCGCCGCACGCGCCGGCAGGTGGGGGACGACGCGCGCACCGCTCGCCGGGTGGGCGCTGCGTCCACGGTGCTGGGCGAAGACGCGCTCTCGGCGGTGGAGCTTCGGCAGGAGCTCTCGCGCGATCCGCTCTTCTCGCGCGAGCTGGCCGCAGCCTTCCTCGACGAGGTGGACGCGCGCGCGGCGGGCGTGACCGCGCAGTCGCTGATCGATTCGAAGCCCGTGCGGACGGCGGGCCTGGCGCTGGTGGGCGTGCTGCTCGTCGCGTCGGTGCTGCTCTTCGTCTGGCCCGAGCGCTGGGCGGCGGGGATGACGCGGCTGGTGGGAACGCAGGCGGAAGGCGCGGTGCAGCTTCGTCACGAGCCCGTCACCGGCGACGTGGAGCTGACCTACCGCTACCCCGCCTACACCGGCCTGCCGCCGCGCATCGTGGCGGGGACCATGGGCGAGGTCTCGGCGCCGCCGGGCACCGAGGTGCTGCTGAAGACCCGATCGGACAGGAGCGTGAAGCGCGCCGAGATCGTGGTGAACGGGCAGCCGTTGCCGCTGGAGATCGAAGGCGAGCGCGAACTGTCCGGGCGCTTCGTGGTGGAGGCCGAGGGCAGCTACCACTTCCGCTTCATCGGCCCGCTGGGACGCGAGAGCGCGCGGGGGCAGGACATCCCGGTGACGCTGGAGCCGGACCTCGCGCCGAAGGTGGAGCTGCAGGTGCCGGGCGCGGAGATCGAGGTCGATCCCGGCGACAAGGTGCAGCTCCGGTTCGACGCGCAGGACGACTACGGGCTGTCGGCCCTGGAGCTGGTGTTCCGCACCGCGGACGGCAAGGAGCACCGCCGGCCGCTGAAGGCGGAGGAAGGGCGGCGCACGCGGTCCACGGTGACGTGGGATCTGGGCCAGGTGACGACGAAGCCGGGCGATCGGATCACCTACTTCATCGAGGCGCGGGACAACGACGCGGTGGCGGGGCCGAAGAAGGGCGTCTCGCGCACGCAGGTCGTTCGCATCTACAGCGCGGCGGAGGCGCGGCGCGAGGCGGTGCGGCGCGCGGAGGCGTTGTGGGAGCGGCTCATCACCCAGCTCGCGGACAGGCTCGAGGGCGGGGACGCTGCGGACGGCGTGACGGCGGAGCGTGCCACCCAGAACGCGCCAGTGGACGAGGCCGGCCTTGTGCTCTCCGAGGAGCTGATGCGCGAGGCGAGCGAGCTGCTGGGCGCGAAGGACGCGCCGGAGGAGCTGCCGGCGGCCTTGACCACCATCGGCGAGGGCGTGGGCAGGCACGTGCGGCTCACGCGGGATGGTCGCAGGCTGTTCCTGCGGCTGGCGCAGCGGGCCGGAGGCGCGCCGGACATGCGGCGGCGGTTCGTGTCCGCGGTGCGCGCGGAGATCGAGGAGCTGGAGCGGGGCGTGCTCTATCTCGAGTCGCTGATCGACCGGCGGAAGCTGGAGGAGCTGCGCGAGCTGGCGCGGGAGCTGGACGGGCAGAAGCGGGAGCTGGCCTCGCTGATCGAGGAGTACCAGAAGACGAGCGACCCGGATCTGCGTGAGGACGTGCTGCAGGAGATCAGCGCGCTCCGCCAGCGCATCGAGGAGTTGCAGCAGCGGATGAGCGAGCTGGCGCGCGGCATCCGCGACGAGCACCTCAACGCGGAGGCGATGCAGGAGCTCATGGACGAGGAGGACATGGGCTCGATGCTGGACGAGATCGAGAAGCTGATGCGCGAGGGCAAGACGGACGAGGCGCTGCGCAAGCTGCAGGAGCTGTCGATGCAGCTCGACGAGATGATGAAGGGCCTCGACGAGGCGGAGGAGAACTTCGGCCAGGACCAGAACCCGGAGCTGGTGAAGCAGTTCGAGGAGTTCACCGAGGAGCTGGAGGCCACCGCCGAGGAGCAGCGGGCGCTGGCCGAGGAGACGAAGGACCTGCGCGACCGGTACCGCGAGAAGATGCGCGAGCGGCTGCAGAAGAAGGCCGAGGCGGTGCGCGAGGAGCTCCTGCGCAAGGTGGACGAGGCGAAGAAGTCCTACGCGGAGCTGGACGCGAACCGGCTCAACTCGCTGGCGGAGCGGCACCTGGGACAGCTCCAGAGCGAGCTGCAGAACGTGGAGAACGCCCTCAAGGTGAACGACTACGACCTCGCTGCGGAGGCGGCGGCGCGGGCCGAGCGGTCGGCGGAGAGCCTGGACACGTTCGGGCAGGAGCAGATGACGCTCGACGAGATGTGGGGGAACCCGCCGGACGCGCGCGCCGAGTCGAAGGAGCTGGCGAAGCGGCTGCAGAAGGGCGAGCGCACGGTGAGCGAGGTGAACGAGGCCTTGCAGAACCTCTTCCCGCCGGCGGGCCAGATGATGAGCGGCGAGGACCAGCAGAAGCTGAACGAGCTTTCGCAGAAGCAGCAGCAGCTCGAGCAGCGCGCGCAGGGGCTGGGGCAGAAGATGGAGCAGCTCCAGCAGATGGCGCCCATCTTCGACGGCGAGGCGCAGCGCCAGATGCAGGGCGTGGGCGAGCGGATGGGCGAGGCCGCGCGAAGGATGCAGGGGCGCGACCCCGCGCGCGGTCACGGCGAGCAGCAGGCGGCGCTGGAGCAGCTCCAGCAGTTCCAGCAGCAGATGCAGCAGAACCGCGGCGGCGGGAAGGGCGGCGGGCTGCCGATGCCGATGGCGCGCGGCAACCGTCAGCGCGGGAGCGGCAGCGGCCAGGGCAACCAGCAGCAGGAGGTGGAGATCCCCGACGCCGACCAGCACCAGACGCCGCGGGAGTTCCGCAAGGACATCATGGACGCGATGAAGCAGGGCGCCCCGGAGAAGTACCGGGACCAGGTGAAGCGCTACTACGAGGAGCTGGTGCGATGAGGGCCGTGAGGGTCCTGGCGCTTTCGCTGGCGCTCGTGGCGGGGATGCCCCAGGCCTTCGCGCAGGGCGCAGGCGGGTCGTCGCGGAGCGAGACCACCGCGCTGGTGGCGCGGGTGGAGGAGCTGCTCAACGAGTGGGACGTGGAGGGCGCGGCGGCGGAGCTGGAGAAGCTCTCGCAGGTCATCCCCACGGACGCCGAGCCGATGAAGTACTACCGCGGGCGGGTGGCCTTCGAGCAGGGCCGCTACGAGGACGCGGTGACGCTGCTGGGCGAGGCGGGCATCACCGACCGGCCCGGCTCCTATCTGCGGCTGGCCAAAGAGACGCACGGGGTGACGCAGGGCCACGAGTCGGTGGAGAGCGAGCACTTCATCTTCAGCTACCCGCCGGGAAGGGACGCGGTGCTGGCGCCGTACGCGCTCGACGCGCTGGAGCGGACGCGGAAGGCGCTGCTCGAGGACCTGGGCTACGCGCCGCCGGGCAAGGTGCGGGTGGAGGTGGTGAACAACG
>CAZCWA010000263.1:0-7208 GCA_964502265.1 uncultured Myxococcaceae bacterium
GTCTCCAGCGCGTGGTCCTGGAAGAGCGTGTTGAAGCAGAAGTTGAGCACGTGGCTCTGGCCTTCGAAGGCGGACATCAGGCCGTCGGTGGCGCGGCGACGCACCTCCCGATCGGGGCTGGAGCGCAAGGCCCGCGCCTCGGCCACCGTCACCTCGCGCTTCACCTGCGCGCCCGTGCCCTCCTCCGGCGGCAGCTCGAGCGGGATCCGCATCCGCCCGCTGACCTCGGTGTAGAGCTGCACGAAGGCCGCGCGTCCGGTGAGGCTCTTCACGTCCCCGAGCCGCTCCTCCGCCTCGCTCAGGGTGTGAGGCGCAAACCTTCTGGTGGCCTCCAGCCAATGCCGCCACGGCGCGAGCTCCGGCGAGGCGACCAGCTTCGCGAAGAGCTCGTCCATCAGCTTCTTCAGCTCCACCTCGAGGAACTTCACCTCGTTGAAGACCTCGGTGGTGGCCTGCCGCGTCCGGTTGAGCAGGGCCTGCGCCGCCGCGTCGTCGGTCTGTCCGGCGAAGAGGAGCGAGGCGTAGAGCTGGGGCCGGTACGCGCGGTCCATCAGCACCTCGTACTCGCCGAGCGCCTCGGCCACCTCGGCGGGCGACATCAGGGCGAGCCGCCCCCGGTACTTCCGCGCGAACGCCTGGGCGAGATCCTGCGAGGCCACCAGGTCCGCGTCGAGCCGTGGATCGGCGGGGCCGGTGTAGAGGTCGGCGAGGTTCCAGCGCATCGGGTCGGTCATGGGTTCTGCTTATCCACCTCCCGACGCCGCGGGTAGGGCACCGGAAGTATATTGCCGGTTCTCGCCGTGGTTGCCGGCGCCCCGGCCGCGACCTAAGGGGGCAGCATGTCCCGCGACGAACGCTGGTTCGACGACCTCGCCGCCCTGATCGAGCTCGAGCGTCAGGAGGCCCGAGCGAGGCTGGAGGCGGATCGCCAGGCACTGCCCCTGACGGAGCTGGAGGCGCGCGGGGTGGTGGTGCTCGACCTCGAGGCGGTGGAGGAGGACGTGGGCCTCGGCGGCCGCTGGTTGCTCACCTTCGAGCGCGGGGACCGCCGAGCGCTCTCCACGCGGCTGTCACCCGGCGAGCTGGTGGAGCTTCGCCCGCGCAAGGCGCCGGAGTGGGAACCGGACGCGCCCACCGGCACCGTCTCCCGCGCCAGCGCCACCCGGGTCGAGATCGCCTTCGACCGCACGCCGCCGCAGTTCGTCCGCGAGGGCCGGCTGCGCCTCGACCGCGTGCCCAACGAAGTGACGTACGACCGCGCCCGCGCCGCGGTGAGGCGGATGAAGGCGCAGGACAAGAGCCCCGGGCGCCGCACACGGGAGGTGGTGCTCGGCCGCGAGCCGGCGCGCTTCGATGACGGGCGGGTGAAGGAGGAGGCGCTGGCCAAGGCGCGGCTCAACCCCGAGCAGCGGGAGGCGGCATTGAAGGCGCTGTGTGCGGAGGACGTGTTCCTCGTGCACGGGCCGCCGGGGACCGGCAAGAGCACGGTGCTCGCCGAGGTCGCGGTGCAGGCGGTGGCGCGCGGGGAGCGTCTGCTGTGCACGGCAATGAGCAACGCGGCGGTGGATCACCTGCTCGACCTCTGCCTCGGGCGCGGGCTGCGCGCGGTGAGGGTGGGCCACCCGGCGCGGGTGAGCGAGCGGCTGCAGGCGCACACCCTGGACCTGCTGGTGGAGGCGCACCCGGACCGGCAGCTCTCGCGCGAGCTCTTCGACGAGGCGCACGCGCTGCTCGGCTACGCGCGGCGGCAGCGCACCCAGGGACGCAGCAAGGAGCGCTTCCAGAACGCCCGCACCTCGAAGGCCGAGGCGGCAAAGCTGTTCGACGACGCAAGGCGGCTCGAGCGCCAGGCGGTGGACAGCGTGCTCGGAGGGGCGGACGTGGTCTGCGCCACGCTGACCATGCTGGAGGGCTCGCTGCTCGCGCAGGAGGACTTCGACCTCGCCCTGCTCGACGAGGCCACGCAGGCCATCGAGCCCCTCGCGCTGCTGGCGTTCCTCAAGGCCCCGAAGGTCGTGCTCGCCGGGGACCACCTGCAGCTTCCGCCCACCGTCCTCTCGCGCGCCGCGCAGGAGCGGGGGCTCGGCCGGAGCCTCTTCGAGCGGTTGCTGGAGGAGCACGGCGACGGCGTGAAGCGGATGCTGCGCGAGCAGTACCGGATGCACGCGGAGGTCATGGCCTTCCCGTCGGCGCAGATGTACGGGGGCGCGCTGAGGGCGCATCCCTCGGTCGCGGCGCGTGAGCTGGACGCACTGCTGAACGGACCGCTGGAAGCGCCCGCGCTGCTCTACGTGGACACCGCCGGGAAGGGCTTCGACGAGGCGCGCGCGGAGGGCGAGGAGAGCCTCTTCAACGAGGGCGAGGCGGACCTGCTGGTGACCCGCGCACGGTCGCTGCTGGAGAAGGGACTGCCGCCCCGCGAGCTCGCCCTCATCACGCCCTACCGCGCCCAGGCAGCGCGGCTGCGGGAGCTCCTCCAACCGGAAGCAGAGCGAGGCGTGGAGGTGGACACCATCGACGCGTTCCAGGGCCGGGAGAAGGAGGCGGTCCTGGTCTCGCTGGTCCGCTCCAACCCGGAGGGCCAGGTCGGCTTCCTCGCCGACACGCGGCGCATGAACGTCGCGCTCACGCGGGCGAAGCGGCACCTCTTCGTGGTGGGCGACAGCGCCACGCTCAGCGCCCATCCGTTCTACGCCCGCTTCGTCGAGCACGCCCAGCAGTCCGGCGCGTACCGCTCGGCGTGGGAGTGGGCGGAGTGATGACCAAGTCCGCGTGCACGCAATGCGGGGCCTGCTGCGTGGCGCCGGACATCGCCGCGCTGGACAAGCCGCTGGGGCTCCGCTGTCCGCACCTCACCGCAGACAACCTCTGCTCCGTCTACGACCGGCGCCCGCAGATCTGCCGCGACTACCGGGCGGACGAGCTGTGCCAGCGCATCGCCGCGCCGACGCTGGAAGAGCGGGTGGAGAAGTACCTCGCGCACTTCGAGCTGACCGCCGAGGCCGAGCAGGTCCGCGCCTCCGGCTGCACGTCACTGAGGAAGCTCAAGGGACAACCCTGGGTTGATACGATCCGCCCGTGAGCGACAAGACCTCCACAGCTCCCCTCTCCCGTGAAGTCCTCGCGCCGGGGGTCACCCTCCACGCGCTCGAGCGCAACCCGGAAGGCTCGCCGGCGCTCCTCTTCATCCACGGCTGGCTCGATCACGCGCGGGGCTTCGATCCGCTCATCGCGCAGCTTCCATCCTCGTTCCGCACCATCGCGCTCGACCTGCGCGGCCACGGGCGGAGCGGACATGCGCCGGGCGGCCTCTACCACGTGACGGATTACCTCGCGGACGTGGACTTCACGCTCGAGGCGCTGGGCGTGGAGCGCGTGCACCTGGTCGGTCACTCGCTCGGAGGAACGGTGGCGCTGCTCTACGCGGCCGCGCGCCCGGAGCGCGTCGCATCGCTCACCTCGATCGAGAGCCTGGGTCCCTCCGGAGGCGAGCCGGACGCCGCGGTGGACAGGCTGCGCCGCTTCCTGCGCGACCTTCACAAGCCTTCGCTCAAGCGCGTGTACGCCGGCGTGGACGAAGCCGCGGCGAGGCTGCGCGCCAACAACTCGGGCCTCGGCGAAGAAGCGGCGCGGCTGTTCGCGATCCACGGCACCGAAGCGGTCCCTTCCGATGGCGCGACACCCGCCGGCGTCCGCTTCACCTTCGATCCCGCGCACCGCCGCGCGTTCGGGATGGCGTTCGACGAGGCGCAGACGCTGGCGCTCTTCCGGGCCGTCACCTGTCCGGTGCAGGTCATCCACGGCACCCACGGCTACTCGCTCGACGACGCGCAGATGAAGGCGCGCCTGGAAGCCCTCCGCGCCGAGCCGCCGATCGCGGTGGAAGGTTCACACCACGTCCACCTCGACTCGCCCGCCGACGTCGCCCGACATGTCGCTGCGTTCGTCACCCGGGTGTGAAACGCTTTTCCCATCCGTCCCCCGAAGGTGCTCCGCAGGGCAGGCGATCCGCCCTGATCGTCGTTCGCTTCACGACGCAAAGGTGCGGATGAGGGACCTGCCCCCCGCGGGCGGGCCCCGGTACGGGAATTGATACGGCACCTGCCCACAGCCCTGCGCCAACCGGCGCGAGGCGACTCTTATCGGGAGTGGGGGATGGCGAGGCGGGAGATTCGAGGCGCGGTAGCGGCGATCCTCATGTCGGCTGCCCTGGGCGCGTGTCACGACGCGGACCAGGTCCGGTCGGTTCATGCGACGGCGGTGTTCGATCAGTCGGCGTTGGACTTCGGTGAGGTGCCGGTAGGGGAATGGGCTGAACGCGAGATCGTCGTCCGCAACGTGGGACACGTTCCGTTCACCCTGGTCGAGGCACTCGAGCTGGAAGGCAATCCGTCCTTCCACGTGGAGTACGCACAGGAGCTTCTGAAGTCGGGGCAGTCGCGGTCGGTGAAGGTGAAGTTCCACCCGCTGCGCGAGGGCGAGCTGACGACCTCGGTGAAGGTGCAGACGGACGCGCTCTGGCGCTCCGAGGATCCGGTGCCGGTGCGGGGGATGGGCGTGCCCACGCCGATCGCCTTCGACCCGCCCCTGCTCGACTTCGAGACGCTCGAGGTCCAGTCGGATCGCGAATTGGAGATCGACGTCACCAACCCGGTGGACCTGCCGCTCTCGGTCTCCGTGGCGGGCGACGGTTCGGGCGAGTTCTCCACCGACACGATCAACATCCCGCCGCGGTCGACGGTGAAGGTGAAGGCGCGCTTCGCGCCCGAGGCGCTGGGTGATCGCCAGGCGAGCGTGCAGGTGCGCGCGTGCGGCGACTGCACGCCGGCGGTGGTGGAGCTGAAGGGGCGCTCGGTGGCGCACGCCTTCGAGTTCGTCCCCTCCCCCGTGCCCTTCGACGAGATCCCCGTCCACGAGCGCACGCAGTCCTTCACGCGGATGACCAACATCACGTGGCGGCCGGTGGCGATCGCCGGGATGCGCACCAGCGACGAGGCCTTCGTGCCGATGGAGAACCTCGCGGGCCGCAACCTCGCGCCGGGCGAGATGGTGCCGGTGCCGATGGAGTTCGCCGCGCGCTTCGCGGGACCGAACGTGGGCACCCTGGACGTGGACTACACCTCCAACCGCCCGCGCTCGGCGCAGGTGATCCTCGACGCACGGGGCGGACGCGCGCAGCTCGCGCTCACGCCGATCGACATCGACTTCGGCGAGGTCCCGATGGGCGGCAAGAGCGGCCGCACGGTGCGCCTGACCAACGCGGGCGCGAACGGCCCGGTCGTCTTCATCGGCACCGACGCCACGGGCTCTTCCGAACACTTCGGCGTGGGAAGGCCGCGCCGCGACGGCGGCACCACCGACTGGTCCGGCGGCGCGTGGCCCCGGCTCGACGCGCCCAACCTCGAGGTCCAGCCCGGCAGCGACTACCTGGACGTGGAGGTCTTCTTCCAACCGACGGCGGTGGGCGAGTTCTCCGCCACCATCGGCTTCCGCACCGACGACCCGAACCCGAACGACGCGGTGCGCTGGGTCACGGTGCGGGGCACCTCGTACGACCCCGGCCTCTGCCAGTGGCGCGTGCTGCCCTGGCCGGCGCTCGACTTCGGCAGCGTCAACGCCGGCAGCGAGGCGGTGCTCGGCTTCCGCTTCGAGAACGCCGGCGCGGACACCTGCGCGGTGAAGGACATCCAGATCTCCAACGACGCGGGCGGCGTGTTCTTCCTCCCCGGCGGCGACATCCCCGGCGGCGTGGTCCCGTTCGACACCGCGTTCAGCGCGATGATCGGCGCGCGGCCCACGGCGGAAGGCGCGTTCGAGGGCGAGCTGTCGATCACCATCAACGACCCGGCGACGCCCGTCATCCGGCTGCCGCTGCGCGTGACCGCGCGCCAGAACTGCCTCGTGGCCGCGCCGCCCACGCTGGACTTCGGGCCCATCCGCTACGACTGCTCGCCCGAGCCCCGGCGCGTCCACATCTCCAACGCGTGCCCGGATCCGGTCACCGTGTCCGGCGCGCGGGTTGGCGCCGGCACCAGCGAGCAGTACGGCGTCACCGAGGCCCCTGCCTTCCCGCTCACGCTGGCGGCGGGTGAAGGCTTCGAGGTCGAGGTGACCTACGCGCGCACCGTGCTCGGCCAGCACTACAGCCCGCTGTTCATCGACGTGGCCGGCGACCCGGTGCCCTTCACCGTCCCGCTGTGGGCGGAGACCAACCACGAGGGCACCGCACTCGACCGCTTCGTCCAGGGCAGCGCGGACCAGGTGGACGTGCTCTTCGTGGTCTCCAACACCACCACCATGGCGCCGTACCAGGCGCGGCTGCAGTCGGCGATCGGCGGCTTCGTCTCGGGCGCGGCGTCGCGGGGGCTCTCGGTGCAGGTCGGCGTGACCTCCACCGGCCTCGTCGGTCGCAGCGTCTGCGGCGGTCCGTCGCAGGGCGGTGACGGGGGCCGGCTGGTGCCGGTGGATGGGGCCCGTCCGCGGATCTACGAGGCGGCCTCCGCCAACGTGGCCGGCATCCAGGCCAACCTCGGGGTGGGCGCCTGCCACAACCTCGTGCAGGGGCTGGAGACGATGCGCATGGCGCTGTCCTCCCCGCTCATCGATCGCACCGACGACCCGCGGACCGCGCAGCCCAACGACGGCAACCTCGGGTTCCTGCGGCCGTCCGCGCGGCTGGCGGTGGTGTTCCTCGCCGACGAGGACGACCACTCCGGCTTCGGCGCTGGCTCCTACGTGGAGTTCCTCCGCGGCCTGAAGGGCGCGAACCAGTCGCACCGGACCCAGGCCTTCGCCATCGTTCCGGACGGCTCGTGCCCGGCCAACAGCACGGTGCAGCCGGACGCGCCGCGCTTCCGCCGGGTGGCGACCGAGTCCGGCGGCGCGGTCCATCCGGTGTGCGCGTCCTCGTACGGGGGCTTGCTCGACCAGGTGCTCTCGCGCGCGGCCGGGCCCCAGCGGGACTTCCAGCTCTCCTTCCAGGCAACGAGCGCCGCGGACATCCGGGTCACGGTGAACGGCGCGGCGGTGGGCGGCTGGACCTTCGACGGGACCCGGAACGCCATCGTGTTCGACGCGGGCAGCGCGCCCTCGCCGGGCCAGACCATCGAGGTCCGCTACACCAGCGAGTGCGGCACCGTGACGCAGTAGCCGACCGCACGGCTCGAGAGAGGTGAACGGGGGAGCCATCGCGCAGGTGGCTCCCCCTT
>CAZCWA010000264.1:0-7193 GCA_964502265.1 uncultured Myxococcaceae bacterium
GACCTCCTCCACCGACACCTGGTAGTCGTCCAGCGCCGGCAGCGGCGCCGCGTCCACCCCGTCCAGCTCACCCTCGAGCTCGGCCGCGAGGTCGAACGACTGCGTGCCCGATGCCCCGTCCTGCGCGGAGTCCTGCGCGCCGGCGTCCCACCCGCCGTCCGGGCCGTGGGCGCCGGTGGCATGGGCATCCGCGGCCCAGGCGTTCGCGCCGTCGTCCCCTGCCTGGCCCTCCGCCTGGTGCAGCCGCACCTGCAGCGACAGCGCCCGCGGGTGGCCGGGGAAGGCGATGAGCACCGTCTCGATGATGTCCCGCGCCTCGTCGAGCAGCCCCTGCTCGAGGAAGAACGCCGCCTCGTCGCACTCCTCCGCGGCCGGCTCGTCCTCCGGCGGCGCCTCCACCGGCGTCTCGTCCGCGTACACATCCCCGGGCGGCGCGGCCTCCAGCAGGGTCCCGTCGGTGGCCCACGGCGTCTCGGACGCGGCGGGCGGCGCGGCGGCGGCCTGGGCGGCGAGGAGCGCGGCGGCGTCCTCCGGGGCGATCCGGCTGGTGCGCTCCCACGGGTCCTCGTCCTCGACGTCCGCCTCGGCGGCCTGGCCCTCCACCGGGACCCCGTCCCACGGGTTCGAGGGCGCGTTCCCGCCGAGCTGCTCCTGCTTGAGCGCCTCGTAGGCGGCCGTGGTGAGCAGGGCCGGGTCGTCGTCTCCCAGCTCGTAGACCTCCTGTCCGTCCTCGCCCGAAGACGCCGCGGCGGGCTCCGCCTGGACCGGCCACGGCTGGGTGGAGTCCCCCGCGAGGGCGGCCAGCTCCGGCGAGAGCGGGTGCGCGCGCGTGGGCGCTTCGTGCACCTCCGGATCGCCCAGCGGCATCGCGTCCAGCACGGGCTCGGCGATCACCTCGTCGTCGCCGCCCCCGGTGCCGTAGAGCAGCGGCTCGTCCTCTCCGGCGGGATAGGGCAGCAGCGGCTCGTCCTCCGCGAGCGCGGGGTCGTGGACGAGCGCCTCGTCCTCCCCGTCCGCGTCCGGCGGCTGCGCGTGGGCCAGCGCGAGATCGTCCTCGACCAGCGCGTCCGGCGGCTCGTCGGCGACGAAGATCTCATCGTCCGAGGCGTCCACGAGGATCGCGTCCTCGGGGAGGGGCTCCTCCTCCGGCGGCGGGGGCGGCAGGGCGGTGTCGGCGGTCCGGAGCACCGCGAGGAACGCGGGCACCTCCGCGTGATGCGGGTTCGTCTGGAGGATCTGCGCGAGGTACGGCTGCGCGCGCGCCACCTCCTCCCGCCGCGTGCAGAGCCGCAGCACGTTGAGGAGCTGTTCGGCGGCCGCGCCCGGATTGTTGGCCGCGACGTAGATCTGGTACGCCTTCTCGTGCGCGTCGAGGTTCTCGGGGTCCACCGTGAACACCCGCCTCAGGTGCTCCAGCGCCTTGTCGTGGAGCCCGTACTTCACGTAGACGTCCGTCTCGGTCAGCAGCTTGGCCAGCCCGTCGCGGGAGAGTCCGCCCGGTGCCGCCTGCCCCGCCGGCCTGGGCGCGCTGGCGGCCGGAGCGGGGGCCGCCGCCTGGGGTGCGGACGGCGCGGGCTGCGCCTGGGCTTGAGCGGGGGTCTGGTTCTGGGCCCGGTTCGCCGCATTGCGCGCGCGGAAGTCCGGGTCCATGGGGTCAATCTGCGCCACCTTCGCCCAGACGCGGCTGGCGTCGTCCGTGCGGCCGGCCTCGGTGTGGATGCGCGCCAGCTCCTTGTAGACGCTGAGCGTCTTCCCGAGCTGTCCCAGGCCCTCGAACGCCTGCGCGAGCAGGGTGAGCGTCTGCACCTCCCGCGGGTCCGCCTTGAAGCAGACCTGGAGCTTGGCGAGGGCGCGCTTCTGGTCTCCCCGGCCGAGGTACTCCTGCGCCAGGTCCCGCGCGAGCTCCACGTCGTCCGGGCTCAGCGCCCACAGCCGCTCGCCCACCCGCAGGTAGTCGTCGATCCGGCCGGTGCGGCGCAGGTGCTCCGAGGCCCGCCGGTACTCCTCCGCCGCCTGGGGCCCGCGCCCCTCGCGCGCGTAGAGGTCCGCGAGCTTGATCCGCGAGGCCACGTTGTCCGGCTCGAGCTCCACCATCCGCTTGAGGATGTCGAGCGAGGCCTCGATGTCCCCGCGGCCGTCGTAGTGGTTGGCGACGGCCTGGTAGTAGGCCATCGCCTCGCTCATGAGCTGGTGCTGCTGGTGCAGCTCCGCCAGCTTCACGTTCACGTCGATCAGGCTGGGGTCGAGCTTGAGGACCTTCTTGAACAGCGCGATGGCCTTCATCGAGAAGCCATCCGCGGCGTAGCCGTCCGCCACCCGGGTGAAGAACGACGCCGCCTGGACGCTGTCGTTCTTCTTCTCGTAGAGCTCACCCAGCTTGTGCAGGATCCGGACGTCCTTCGGGTCCGCATCCAGCAGCTTCTGGTACTCCCGGATCGCCTTGTCGTAGGCCCCCTTGGCGACGTGCTTCGTCGCAGCGTCGAGGATCTTGTTCTTGTCCATCGATCCGGGGGCCCCTCGAGGAAAAAGCCGAGAGAAATTAGGAGGTTCAGGCTAACGGAAACGCGCCGGCAGGGTCAAGGCGAGCACCGTCGCCTCCCCGCTTCAATCCCCCTGAACCATTATGCCCGAGCCCCTACGGGGTGTCTTCGATCGCCTTCTTCAGCCGGCGGCTGCCCGTCTCGGAGGCGAGCAGCCGTTCGACCAGCCGCGTGTCGTAGTCGCCGGCGAGGAAGCCCTCTTCGGCGAGCGCGGCGCGGTGGAAGGGGATGTTGGTGCGGATGCCCTGGATGACGAACTCGCCCAGCGCCCGCTGCATCCGGGCGATGGCCAGCTCGCGGGTCTCCGCGTGGACGATCAGCTTGGCGATCATCGAGTCGTAGTTCGGCAGCACCGCGTAGTCCTGGTACGCCGCCGAGTCCACGCGCACGCCGAAGCCGCCCGGCACGTTGTAGGCGGTGATCTTCCCCGGCCACGGCGCGAAGGTGACCGGATCCTCGGCGTTGACGCGGCACTCGATCGCCGCGCCCCGCATCTGGATGTCCGCCTGCTTGAACCGCAGCTTCTCGCCGTACGCGAGCCGGAGCTGTTCGCGCACCACGTCGATCCCCGTGACCATCTCGGTCACCGGGTGCTCGACCTGCACGCGGGTGTTCATCTCCATGAAGTAGAAGCGGCCCTGCTCGTCGAGCAGGTACTCGATGGTGCCCAGGTTGTTGTACCCGATGGCCTCCATCGCCTTCACCGAGGTGCGGCCCATCTCCTCGCGCAACTCCGGCGTCAGCGCGGGCGAGGGGCTCTCCTCGATCAGCTTCTGGTGGCGGCGCTGCACCGAGCACTCGCGCTCGCCGAGGTGGACGACGTTGCCGTGCTCGTCCGCCATGATCTGGATCTCCACGTGGCGCGGCTTCTCCACGTAGCGCTCCATGTACATGTCCCCGTTGCCGAAGGCCGACACCGCCTCCGCCGACGCGGTGGCGAAGGCCCGGGCCACGGCGTTGAAGTCACGGACGATCTTCATCCCGCGCCCGCCGCCGCCCGCCGCCGCCTTGAGGATCACCGGCAGCCCGATCTGCCGGGCCACCTTGACCGCCTCGTCCGCGTCCTTGAGCACGCCCGGAGAGCCGGGCAGCAGCGGCAGCCCCGCCGCCTTGGCCGCCTCGCGGGCGCGGACCTTGTTGCCCATCAGCCGGATCACCTTCGGCGAGGGGCCGATGAACTTGATCCGGCAGGTCTCGCAGACCTCCGCGAACTCGGCGTTCTCCGAGAGGAACCCGTAGCCCGGGTGGATGGCGTCCGCCCGGGTGATCTCCGCCGCCGAGAGCAGCGCGGGCACGTTGAGGTAGCTGTCCCTGGACGACGGCGGGCCGATGCAGATGGCCTCGTCGGCGAAGCGGACGTGGAGCGAGTGCGCATCCGCCGTGCTGTGCACCGCCACGGTGGCGATGCCCAGCTCACGGCAGGCGCGGATGATGCGCAGGGCGATCTCACCCCGGTTGGCGATCAGAACCTTCTTGAACACTCAGGGCTTCTCGATGCGGAACAGCGGCTGACCGAACTCCACCGGCTGGCCGTTCTCGACCAGGACCTCGGTGACCTTCCCCTCGACCTCGCTCTCGATCTCGTTCATCAACTTCATCGCCTCGATGATGCAGAGCGTCTGGCCCTTGCGCACCAGCGCGCCGACCTCGACGAAGGCGGGCTGCTCGGGCGAGGGGGCGCGGTAGAACGTGCCCACGAACGGCGAGGTGATGACGTGGCCCGGCTTCTCCGCGGCCGGCGCGGGGGCAGCGGGCTGTGCGGCCGGGGCGGGCGCTGACGGAGCGGCCACCGGCGCGAGCTGCTGGAGGGGCTGCAGGGGCGCGCCCATCAACGGCGTCACCGCCGGCCCGTGGTGGACGATCTGGGTGGCCACCTGCGCGCCACCGCGGCTGATGTAGAGCTTCTCGTCCCCGCGCTTCCAGACCAGCCGCGTCACCTCGGAGGCCTCGAGCAGCTCCACGATCTGCCGGAGCGCGTCCACGTCCAGGCTGCTCTGTCCCGTGGCCGCCCGCGGAGGCTGCGCCGCCGCCTTCCGCCCGCCGCCGCCGGACCGCGCGACCACCTTACGCTTGTTCGCCATGACCCCTGTTCCCTCCCCTGTACGCCCGGACTCAGCCGGCGGTGGACACGCGCGTGAGGTACTTCCCGTCACGGGTGTCGATCTTGAGGACGTCGCCCTCGTTGATGAACAGCGGCACGTTCACCGTGTAGCCGGTCTCCAGCTCCGCCGGCTTCTGCGCGCCGGACACGGTGTCCCCGCGCACGCCCGGGTCGCACTTCACGACCTTCAGGTCCACGCTGTTGGGCACCGAAACGCCGATCGCCTTCCCGTTGTAGAACAGGATGTGGGCGTTGATGTTCTCCTTGAGGTAGTTCTTCGCGTCCCCCAGCTCCCCTTCGCCGACGAAGGTCTGCTCGAAGGAGCGGGTGTCCATGAAGTAGAACTCCTCGCCCTGCTTGTAGAGGAACTGCATCTCGCGCTCCTCGATGTCGGGCTTGCCCACCTTCTCGCCGCTCTTCAGCGTGGGCTGCAGCACGCGGCCCGTGAGCAGGCTCTTGATGGTGGTGCGCACGAAGGCGGACCCCTTGCCCGGCTTCACGTGCTGGAAATCGATGATCTCGAACGGCTCACCGTCGACCTCGATCTTGAGGCCCTTGCGAAATTCGGACGTGTCGATGACACCGGCCATGGTGCGGGCTCCTTCGGTCCCTGAGGGAAAAGCGCGGAGTGTCTAGCCGAGCGGGGCCGGTGTGGCAAAGCGCAAATGACCCCGCGAACGTTCCTACAGCTCGGCCTGCACGCGCGGCGCGGTCACCCGCAGCACGTAGCGGCCCTTGCCGTAGTTGCCGTCCGGCCGCATCGCCAGCACGAGGAAGTACTCCCCGTTCACCAGCCGCATCAGGGTGATCAGCCGCTCGGTGTTGATGGAGAGCTCGGCCACGTCCCCGGTCTTGAGCAGCTCGGCGGCGTTCTTCACCTGCTGGAGCACGTTGGCGTACTCCACCCAGGTGTTCTGCAGCTCGACCTCCGGCAGCCCCTCCTTCTCGTGGGTCTCGACCGCGATGCCGTCGAACCCCATCACGCTGCACGCGAGCGCGCCGTCCACCTGATCGACCACCGACTGCAGATGCGGAAGGAAGGACATGGGGCGAATCCTACTGGGTGTCCTCGCTGGCGCAGAGGGGATTCTCCACCGGGCAGCAGACCAGCGGGAAGTTGTCCTGCCCGCCCGGGCCACCGCATGGACCGGTGAAGCCCGGCGCCGTCCCCGCCGCACAGGCCGCCGAGCGGATCACCGAGATCGGATAGACGATGTTCGCGCTCTCGAACCGCGCGCCGGAGCGCAGCCGCCCGCTGAGCGTCACCGTCACGTACACGGTGAAGTCCGCGCCCGGCGCCACCTCCGCCAATGCCCGCTGCGCGGCCGGCCCGAAGAAGTCCACGCCCAGCAGGCTCGGAGAGCCGGCGGAGGCGGGCGGGACCACGAAGTGGATGGGATAGGACTCCTCCTCCAGCGTGGGGCCGCCTTCGCCCTCCACGCGGTAGGAGAGGTTCACCCGCTCGGCCACCGCGTCGTTGGCGTTGGGGACCTCCACGGTGTCGTCGCCGGTCTCCCGCTCGAAGACGTCGAGCTGAGAGATGACCTCCACCCAGTTCACGTAGCGGGTGGTGCCGGCGAGGTTCACGAACCCGGACGGAACCCGGAAGTCGTCGTCGCCTCGGGGGGCGCACTGATCTTCTGTGTCGAAGCCGCGGATGTTCCCCAGCAGCAGTCCCGCGTCCTGGCCCTGGAAGCAGGCGGTGGACGCGGCGAGCAGGGTGAGCAGCGCGGCGGAGGTGAGCTTGCGGATCATGGTCGTCTCTCGCTTCCGGTCGTCAGTGCGCGCGCTAGAGCGTCTGCGAAATCTGCTGGCGGTTGATGATGCGCGGCGTGATGAAGATGAGCAGCTCCTGCCGCGTGTCGGTCTCGGTGGTGTTGCGGAAGAAGTAGCCGAGCACGGGGATCTTGCTGAAGAACGGGATGCCGTTCTCCTGCGTGGAGCCTCGGCGGACGTAGATCCCGCCGATCACCGTGGTGTCGCCGTCCTTCACCAGCACCTGGGTGTTCGCCTCCTTGCGCTGGATCGCCGGCTGGCCGTTGGCGCCGGTGTTGGACGGGTCCGGCTGGTTGTTCTCCGCCTTGATCGCCATCAGCACGCTGCCGTCGGCGGTGATGTGCGGGGTCACCTCGAGCGAGAGCCGCGCCTCGATGAAGGTGGTGTTCACGCCGCTCGCCGACACCTGGCTGAACGGGATGGACACGCCCTGGCTGATCCGCGCGGTGTTGTTGTCCAGCGTGGTCACCTTGGGCGCGCTGATCGTCTTCACCGTGCCCTGGTTCTCCAGCGCCGACAGCCGCAGGTTCAGCGCCGCCGCGCCGCCCGCCGAGCCGAAGATGAACCCGAGCGCGCCGCCGCTCCCGGTTCCCACCGCCGCCGGCAGGTTCACCGCGAATGCAGGCGAGGTCGCGGTGCCCGCGTTGCCCTCCGCCGTGGAGCCGCCCGCCACCCGCGCGTTGTAGGGGAAGATGAGCCCGGTCGGGTTGCCGGTGCCGGCCGCCGCCTGCGCGTGGCCGCCCCACTGGATGCCGATCTGCCGGGTGAAGTTGGTG
>CAZCWA010000265.1:0-7179 GCA_964502265.1 uncultured Myxococcaceae bacterium
ACGCCCTCGTCGGCCAGTCGGTCGAACGCCTCGAGCAGCGGCAGGTACGTCTCCGTGATCGCCTCGTAGAGCCAATCCTCCTCGAGGAAGTCCTCGTGTTCGGGGTGGCGCACGAACGGCAGGTGCGCGTGCAGCACCAGGCACAGATCTCCGCGGCTCATGACTTCCCTCCCCGACCACTCCCGCTGCCGCCGCCCAGCCCGAAGGACGAGGTCAGCGTGAAGCTCGACGATCCGCCGATGGGGAACGGACGCGAGGTCAGCTCCGACGATGCGCCGGCGGGAAGCGGCATCCCCTCGTCGATGTCCACCCGTTCGCGCCAGCTCCGGAGCTGCCACGAGCCGCTGTTCGCGCCCGGCTCCCAGCGCTCCCGCAGGACCTCGAGGCTGATCCCGCGCGGCCTCGGCTCACCGGAGTCGGGGGCGGCCTGTGCGCCCTCGTCGCGGCGGCGCTCGCGGCGGTTGAGCGGCACGTCCGGGGAGACGCGCATGAAGCGGACCCGCGTGTCGGCCGAGAGATCGTCGTGCGGCAGCGCCACCTCGTTGCTCACCAGGCCCAATGAGCGCTCGGTGCCGTCCTCCAGACGCTCCCACAGCTCGGCGCGGTAGAGCCGGCCCGGCTGGAGCTCGTAGTGGTACCAGGACGGCGCATCGAGCGGCACCTCCACCCGCCGGACCTCGTGGCCGTTGTCGTAGAGCCGGAGCTGCGCCTGGTGGCGATCCCCACGCGTCTTCGGCGTGAGATCCCAGAAGGTGAAGAGCGTCACCGGATCGCGCGCGAGCAGCACCAGCCTGTCCACCTCGTAGCGCTGCGGCACCTCGGCCAACGGCTCGCGCGGCGATGGCTCCTGGGACGCGTTGACCGCGGTCAGGTGGTGCCGGCGGACCTCCGATTCGCCGGCGATGCGCGCGACGAAGAAGCCCTCCACCACCGGCTCCGCCCACTGTGCCTCGACCGCGGGGGGCCACTCGTTCAGCGCTGCCGCCATCGCCTGCACCGGACGCGGTCCCTCGGCCGGCGTTGCCTTCGCCGAAAGTTCCACCGCAGGCGCTTCCTTCCTCTGCGTGATCCCGGTCACCCGTTCTCCCCCATGCTCGGCCGCTGCGTCGTTGGCGATGGGCGCCGTGCGTGGGCGGGTGCGCTCGTGGAACCGGATGACCTCCGCCGGCGGCGTCTTCGCCTCCACCGCCGCCCCCCGCTCCTCCGGGAGCAGCCCCGGCACCACCCGGCGGAGCGCCGAGAGCAGATCGTCCCGTGTCTTCAGCCGGCTGTGACCGTCGCCCAGATGCTTGCGTGCCAGCTCGCGCAGATACCGGACGGTGAGGTTCTTCAGGTTGGCCATCAGCCGCCGCGTGTAGACGGCGGTGCGACCCCGGGTCAACGCGTAACGCGGGGCCACGTCCTCTGTTGACGATTCGTTGTCACACCATCGGTTTGGTATCCTTCGCGGCGCTTGAGCGACCTCCCCCGACTGCTCCTGTGCAGCTTCGACGTCGTGCCCGGCCCCACCGGTTCGTCGCGCCGGCTGACCGAGTACCTCCGCGGCCTGGCGGACCACTTCCATGTGGTGGTGCTGACGGTGAAGACGCCGGACCACCCGCACATCGAGAAGGTCCACGGGGCGCGGCTTTTGCGCGTGCCGGTGGGCAACGGCGATCTGGGCGCGCGGGTGCAGGCGTTCGATCGCGCGGTGCGGCGGCAGATCGACAGCGAGGAGTACGCGCTCGTCCACTTCACCGATCCCTTCGGCGGCTACGGCCTGTGCGAGGAGCGCGAGGACCACGGCTACAAGCTCGTCTACGACGCGCAGACCTTCCCCTCCCAGGAGCTGCGCCACAGCCACCCCCAGCTCGAAGGCGACCGGCGCTTCCTCGCCCGCGTGCGCCGGCAGGAGCTGTTCTGTCTGATGAACGCGGACCGGGTGATCACCGGCTCGCGGGTGACGCGCGGCTTCATCCACTCGCTGGGCGTCTCGCAGGAGCTGGTGCGGGTGATCCGCCAGCCCGTGGACCTCGCCGCCTACGACAACGCCGGGCCGCGTCCGCCGAGGGCGGGCACCGCGCTGCGGCTGGGCTACGTGGGGAGCCAGATCGGCTGGCAGGGACTGCAAACGCTCCTGCGCGGCATCGCGCTCGCCCTGCGGAAGGTGCCGGTGCACCTCACCCTCTGCGGACCTGCGCATCCGGTGTGGCAGCCCGTGCTCGAGGACCTCGTCAACGAGCTCGCGCTCGGCAGCGTGGTGCGCTTCCACCCGCCGGTGCCGCACGCCGAGCTGCCCGCGCTGCTCGCGACCTTCGACGTGGGCGTGATCCCGCTCGACGACGGCAACCGCAACCGCGGCCAGGGCGGGCCCTTGGCGAAGTCCGGGGAGTACCTCGCGGCGGGGCTCCCGGTGATCGCCTCGGACCTGCCGCTCACCCGCGAGCTGCTGCCGTCGCAGGCCACCCGCTTCCACGCGCCGGGCGATCCGGAGGACATCGCCGATCTGCTGGTGGAGCTGGCCGGAGACGAAGCCCTGCGCGAGCGGCTCGGCGAGGCGGCGCGGGCGGCGGCGAAGGGCACCCACGACGGAGCGCTCGTCCGGCGCGCGCTTCTGGATCTGTACCGGGACGTGGCGGGCCTCGAGCCCATCCCTGGCGCGGATGCGCTGCACGCGCTCCATCCGCCGAGCGGCATCGGCACGCCCACCCGACGCATCACGAGGCCGGAGGGCTTCGAGCCCGGAGACCTCCAGGTGACCGATCCGGAGGTGCGCGCCGCCGCCGTCGCCTCACCCGCCGGACGGCCGAGGCTCTCCGTGCGCCACTCCTCGCACACCGAGGGCGCGCGCCGGAGGCGGGACGAGGAGGACTCCGATCCCGGGATCTCCACGCCGCCGGAGGTCGAGCCGGTGCTCGAGCTGGAGCCGATCCCGGACGCCGAGCCGCTCGTGGAGGCCGAGCTGATCGAGGTCTCGGAGATCGAGGATCCAGCCGCGCTGGAGATTGCCGACGATGCGGTCCTCGAACCCGTCCTCGATCATGAAATTTTCGAGGATGCGGCGATCGATCCGTGGCTCGCGCAGCTCGTGCACGGGTGGTGTCCCCCCGAGGGGGCGCAGTTCGCGCGTCCAACTCCGCCGACCAACTTTCCGGGAAGGGAGGGGCCGCCCCCTCCCACGGTCCCAACGCTTCCCCGATCTGGTGGTGAGGGCTAGAATCCGGCCTCCCAAGGGGCCATCGTGGAACGTCGCGTCCTCATCGTCGAAGCCGAACACAACATCGCACTCAGCCTGGCCTCGGTGCTCCGCCACGCGGGGTTCCAGACCGCCACCGCGGGCACCTCGCACGAGGCCCACCGGGAGCTCGGCATGCGCCGCGCGGATCTGGTGGTGGTGCGCGCCGAGCTGCCGGACGGATCCGGCTTCGTGCTCTGCGGGGACATCAAGAAGGGGAAGTTCGGGCAGCCCGCTCCGGTGGTGCTGCTCTCGTCGACCGCGGACAAGGCCGTGTTCGATCAACATGCCCAACGCGCGGACGCCGCGGACGGGTACTTCACCATGCCGCTGGACGTGAACCAGCTCGCGGAGCTCGTGACCGACTTGATGCCGACGAACGCTTCGACCCCGAAGGCGCAGGACGAGCTGGACCAGTCGCTGGAGGACGCCCTCAACGGTGAACCGCCCGCCCCTGCCGCCGGCGTCCCTTTGCCGCCCCCCATCCGCACCAGCAGCGGCCCGCCGAAATTGCCCCGCCGCGAGCGAAGGAGCGCGATCACCGACGAGGACCGCCAGTTCCTCGAGCGCGCCTTCTCCTCCATTGCAGAGCGCAAGGCCGAGCTGCTCGCCGAGTCCCGCCAGCCCAAGCGCTCCGCCGGCCGCCGCGATCAGATGGGCACGCCGGAGGGCAAGCTGCAGATCCTCCGCGACGAGCTGAAGAGCCGCGAGGCGCAGGTGGCGCGGATCTCGGAGATCTGGAGCGTCCGCGAGCGCGAGCTGCTCTCGGTCGAGGATCGCCTCCACGAGAAGGACGTCGAGGCGCAGGGCCTCAAGGATCAGATCGACGACTGGATCCGCCGCTTCAATGCGCTGCAGCAGGAGATGGCGCGCAAGGAGCGCGAGCACGGCGAGTCGCTGGAGGAGATGTACCTCCAGAAGGCCTTCGGCGAGAAGGAGCTGATCGAGGAGGTCTCGAAGTACGCGAAGGAGCTCCACCTCCTCAAGAAGGAGCTGAACGACCGGGACGACGAGCTGGCGCGGCGCGCGGTGGAGCTCGACCAGTCGCGCACGGAGCACGCGCAGCTCGAGAAGGAGTACGGCGTCGCCACCCTCGAGTTCGAGGTGCGCGAGAAGGGGCTGCAGGAGTCGGTGCAGGCGCGCGACGGCCGCATCGGCGAGCTGGACGCGGAGCTGCTCTCGCTGCGCGAGGAGTACGACGCCACCCGCGCGGAGCTGCAGGGCCAGGTGGCGCGGTGGGAGCAGGACTTCGCGAAGAAGAGCGAGGAGCTCGAGGCCGCGCGGCAGGAGCGCGAGAACACCGTCCGCGAGCTCGAGTCGCGCATCGCCGGGCTGGTCGAGGACGGTGAGTCGAAGGACGCGGAGCTGGCGCGGCTGCAGGCGGAGCGCGCGGCGTTCGAGGAGCGGACCGCGCAGGAGCTGGCGGAGCTGGAGCGCACGCTCGAGCAGACGCGGGCCGAGCGCGAGGATCTGCGCATAAGGGGCGAGGACCTCGAGCAGCAGATGCAGGAGCGCCTCGCGGAGCGGGATCAGAAGATCGCCGGGCTCGAGCGGGACCTCTCCGAGGCGGTGGAGAAGGCCGAGCGCACCGAGGCGGAGCTCTCGGAGCAGATCGCCGGGAACATCGAGCGGCTGGGCGATCTCGAGGGCGAGCTGGAGGCCGCGCGCGCCGCGGCGCAGGACCGCGAGGAGGAGCTGACCGCGGAGCTCACCGAGGCGAACGGGACGATCGAGGCGCTGCGCGGCGAGGTGTCGGCGCACCTGTCGACGATCGCCGCGCGCGACGAGCGCATTGGCGGGCTCGAGGCGGACGTGGCGGCACGCAACGAGCGCATCGGCACGCTCGAGGGTGAGCTGGAGACGACGCAGGGAAGGCTCTCGGAGACCGAGGGCACGCTGCAGGAGACGCAGGCGCGCCTGTCGGCGACGGAGAACGCGCTCGACGAGACCGCCGCGAAGCTCGAGGGCACCCAGGCGGAGCTGGCGGGGACGCAGAGCACCCTGGCGCAGACGCAGGGCGAGCTGGAGGCGACGCAGGGAAGGCTCTCCGAGACCGAGGGCGCGCTGGCGCAGACGCGGGAGAACCTCCGGTCGACGGAGGACGAGCTGGCGCAGACCGTGGCCACGCTCGAGAGCACCCAGGCGGAGCTCGCCGGCACGCACCAGACGCTGGCCGAGACGCGCGGCGATCTCGAGGCGACGTCGGCGCGGTTGAACGAGACCGAGGACACCCTGGCGCGGACCCAGGGGGACCTCGAGGCCACCCGGGGCAGGCTGGCGGAGACCGGGAACGAGCTCTCCCAGACGCAGCAGACGCTGGCGGAGACGTCCGACCGGCTCTCGCAGACCGAGGCCATCCTCTCCGAGACGCGTGGGGATCTGGAGGCCACCCAGGCCGAGCTGGAGCGGACGGACAAGACGCTGGAGGAGACGCAGACCGCGCTCAACGGGACGCAGGTGGAGCTCAGCCGCACCGTGGGCCAGCGCGACACGCTGGACGCGGAGCTGGGCCGGACGCGGGTGCAGCTCGACGACACGCGGGCGGAGCTGCAGAAGACCCTGCAGGAGCGCACCGAGCGCGAGGGCGACATCCGCCAGCTCCAGGCCGAGCTGACGCGGGTGCAGGACTCCTTGTCGCAGAGCGAGACGGAGAAGGCGGAGCTCGAAGAGGAGCTGATGGGCCAGGTGGGCCAGCTCCGCGCGGACCTCTCCGAGGCGCAGGGCAACTACGAGGCCGAGCGGGCCGCGCACGAGCGGCTGCAGGCCGAGTCTTCGCAGTCGATCGAGCAGCTCACCGGTGAGCGCGACGGGCTGCGGGAGAAGCTCGAGGGCGTGTCGGTGGACCTCGCGGCCACGCGGGCGAACCTCGAGGACGAGCGGCGGGCGCGGGCCGGCGAGAACCAGGCCGCAGCGCAGGCGCGCGCGGGGCTCGAGGCGCGGGTGGAGGCGCTCACCGAGGAGCTGGTCGCCGCGAAGGAGCACGGCATCGACCTCAACGAGCAGCTCGCGGCGCTGAAGCAGGAGCTCGGCGCGCGGGTGGCGGAGGTCACCCAGCTCACCGCGCAGGTGGCGCACGGCGAGGACGCGCGGCACCACCTCGAGGAGCGCATCCACACCCTCACCGAGGGCGCACAGCGGCGCGAGGAGGTGCTGCAGAACGACCTCGCCCAGGTGCACAAGGAGCGCACCGAGCTGGAGCGCAGGCTCAACGCGGCGGTGCAGGAGAAGGCGCGCACCGCAGACCAGCTCGGGCGCGAGCTCAACGCGCGCGGCGAGCAGGTGAAGGTGCTGGAGGCGAAGCTGGCCTCCCACGCGGCGGACGCGCAGAAGCGGATCGACGAGGTCGCCTCGCAGCTCCAGCGGCAGGGCCAGGAGCTGGAGAGCGTGCGCGCCGAGCTGGCGGAGCGGAGCGCGGACCTCGAGAAGTCGGTCAAGGCGCGCGCGCAGGCGCTCGGCGACCGGGACGCGGTGAAGGCGCAGCTCACCCAGCAGCTCCAGCAGCTCCAGGCGCGCGAGAAGGAGCTCGCCTCGCAGCTCTCGCACGAGAAGGCGGAGGCCAAGCGCGCGGCGGAGGAGCTCGCCGGCAAGCTCTCGCGGGTGGAGGCGCGGCTGGGTCAGGTCACCGCCGAGTCGCAGGCGCGGATCGCCGAGCAGGAGGCGAAGCTCAAGGAGGCGCAGACGCAGCTCTCCACCCGGGCCCGGAAGATCCAGGAGATGGAGCTGGCGGTGGAGAACGGGCACGCGGCGCGGGTGCGGCTGGAGAAGGACCTCGGCCAGAAGGCGCAGGCGGCAGAGGCCCGGGCGCACGAGGCGGCCCAGAAGCTCCAGGCGGCCGTGCGCGAGCGGCGCGACGTGGAGACGCGGCTGCAGCGCGATCACGAGGAGCTCACCGCGCGGCACAAGGCGGAGCTCGAGCGGCGCGAGGGCCTCAAGGCGCAGGAGGTCTCCCGGCTGCAGCAGGCGCT
>CAZCWA010000266.1:0-7161 GCA_964502265.1 uncultured Myxococcaceae bacterium
TCGAGGTGAAGGTCGTCCACTACCTCGACGAGGCGGTGGAGCGGATCCGCGCGGGCAACCTGGACCTGGTCCTCACTGCGGCCACCGCGCAGTTCGACGGGGAGACGCTCTGCCGCAAGGCGAAGTCGCTGCTCCCCTCCTGCCCGGTGGTCCTGCTCTATCCGCCCGAGGAGGAGGACCCCGAGCCCCACGCGCTCGCGGCCGGGGCGGACGGGTGGCTGGTGGGGCCGGTGAAGCGGGCTTCGGTGGTCTCCACCGTCCGCAGCACGCTCCGCCTGCGCAGCCTGGAGGACGCCCTCGCGCGGGCCGAGGCGGAGGTCGCCGCCCTGCGCTCGGCGCCCGCGGCGGTCCCCTCGGCCCCCGTCGAAGGCCCCGGAGGTGGGGGCGGGACGGGCGCTCCGGACGCTTCGGGGGCGTTGAACACCGCCGGGTTCGACTACTTCAAGAAGTTCATCCTCACCGAGGTGAAGCGCTCGCGCCGGTACCGGTACCCGATGGCGCTGCTGCTGGTGACGCTGGACCGGTTCGCGGAGCGGGCGGCGGAGGCGGGCTTCGCCCCGCAGGCGCGGACGGCGGTGGTGGCGGAGGCGCTGGCCACCGTGTCGCGGTGCATCCGGGACATCGACCTCGCGGTGCCGCTCGCCGAGGAGCGCTGCCTCGTCTTCCTCCCCCACACCGCACGGGACGGCGCGCTGATCGTGGCGGGGCGCCTGAGGGACAGCCTCGCCGCGCTGCGCACCCTGCCCACGTTGACCGCCTCGGTGGGGGTGGCCTGCTACGAGCCCGGGACCGGGGCCGCGACAGGCAGCCCGCCGGCGCTGGAGGGGGACGCGCAGGGGTCGTCGACCACCGGGGCAGGGCCCGGGGGCGCGGTCAGCTTCGGCTCCCTGATGAAGGAGGCGCAGGACGCGCTGCGCCGGGCCCAGGCATCCGGCGGCAACGCGGTGGACGCGGGCGAGCGGAAGGTGCGGGACCGGATCTCTCTGGGCTAGGTGAGGCCGAGGCGCTCGCCGCTCATGGCCTCGACCACCTGCTCCACGAAGGAGAGGAGCTCCAGGCCGCGGCCCTTGTCGTCGCGCCAGGCGCCGGCCGCTTCGTCCCACGAGAAGTGGATGCCCTCGCCGCCGCCGGCGACCCAGATCTGCCGGACGGCGCGCTGCGTGTTCACCACCACCTTCTCTCCCGAGGAGGAGGAGAGGGTGATCATGTCCGCGGTGGCGTCCGCCTCGAGCTCGTCCGGATCCGCGTTGTCCGCGCCGGCGACGATCCGCTTGAAGGCCTGGGAGACCAGCCCGTCGTAGGTGGGCTCATCCAGCAGCGACATGGCTACAGGCTCTCCAGCACCGACTGGTTGGGGGCGGCGTAGAAGAGCAGCCGGGCCTGCGCGCCGGGCTCACCGTCCGGGCGCTCCAGGGCGATGACCGTCCCCGGGTTCACCGGCTTGGGGAAGTTCTGCATGCCCAGCAGGTGGGACGCCATGGCGCCCATGGAGGGCTGGTGGCCGACGAGGACGAGGTTCTCGCCCGCGTGTTCGGTCAGCACCGCGTCCAAGGAGCCCACCGGCATGTCGGGGAGCAGGCTGCGGTGCGCCCTCAGCGATCCTTCGTGCTTGAGGGCGTGCGCCAGCAGGGTGGCCGTCTGCACCGCCCGCACGAGGGGGCTGCAGAGGATGAGGTCCACCTTCTCCATCCGCTCGACCAGCGCGTTGAAGTGGGTGAACGCCAGCGGGCGTGCCCGGGCGGTGAGCGCGCGGGCGTCATCTCCCAGTCCCTCGGGTATCTCCGCGTCCGCGTCGGCGTGCCGCACCAGGAAAATCCGCAAGTTCCCTCCACCCGCCTCGAAGCGGACCGCCCTCGTACCTGAACCCACCACGGGTGGTCAAAGGATTCGCAGCGACTGTTCAGGTCAGCGCCTTTATCCTAGGGTCCGCGCGGCGTGCGACCCTCCTCTTCCGAGAAGCCGCTCCTCCTCGCCGCGCTCCTTCTGGCCGTGGGCTCCGCAGGACCGCTCGGCGGCTGCCGCCCGGGCGCAGCTCCCTCCGGACCGCCCGAAGCGAGCGGGCACGTTGCGTCCGACGCGGGCGCTTCCGACGTGGCGTCCACGGAGCCGGCGGTGGGCGCGCTGCCCGGCGAGGGCGCCGAGGACCTGGGCGCCCCCTACCTCATCCGCGAGGCGAAGCTGGAGCGGTTCATCCAGTACCAGGAGCGGACGCTGGCGCTCTACGCGCAGATGCTCTCGGACCTCGCCCAGGTGGAGGGCGCGGACGGAGGCCCGGCGGAGTCGGTGGCGGTGGTGAAGCGCCACGCCGAGGCGCAGGAGCGTGCGCGCAGGTCGCTGGGGCTGACCGAGCGGGACGTGCGCGAGCTGGAGCGGGTGGTGGGCGACGTCATCTCGCGCCGATCGGCGGCGGGCGGGGTGGATCCCGACGAAGAGGTGAAGAAGCTCGAGGCGCTGGCGGAGAAGCTCGGGCCGGAGCAGCGGGTGGAATTGGACCGGACGCTGGAGGGCCTGCGCGCGCAGCAGCGGGAGACCCTGGCGCTCACCGAGGAGCGGCGGAAGTACGGGGACCGGAACGTGGACCTCGTGCTCACGCGCGAGGAGGTCCTCACCGCGCAGTGGAACCGCGCCATCTCCACGTTCTCCGGAGGCACGTCGACCCCGAACGGCGCGGCGCCCGCCCCCGCGAGGGAGACGGACGCCGGCTCGAAGCCCGTGGCGGGATCCTCGGGGCCGTAGCGTCTTCTGCAGCGCCTACACGTGGGCGCGGGCCGTCGACGAGACGGGCAGCGGCTGTGGCGCGGGGCGAATGGGCAGCTCGCGCGCGCGGTGCCGGTTGACCCAGCGGGACGCGCGCATGGGCAGGATGAGCAGCAGGGTGAGGCCAAAGGCGAGGTGGGCGATGAGCCACACCGTCGGCATCAGCTCGCGCGCCATGGGCGGGCTGGCGTACGGCATCACGAAGAGGTTGAGCACCAGGTAGACCACGGAGGCGAAGAGCAGCGAGATGGGGATCAGCGCCGCGCCGGTGGACCAGGTGGAGCGGTCGCGGTGGCGCGGCACGCACAGGGCCCACGCGATCCCCACGTGCACCGCCACGGTGTAGTGGATGAGCAGGCCGACGAAGATCGTCCAGCCCGGCATGGCGATCGAGGGCAGGTCGCGCAGGAACATCCCGGAGATCATCTTCGGCAGCGCGAGGAAACCCTGGCCGTGGCCGAGGGAGAAGGCGCCGTAGATGAGCAGCATCACGGTCCCGCCGATGACGCCAATCAACGCGCCGGGGGCTGCGTTCTCGAAGAAGAAGGAGCGGCCCTCGCCGGGGAGGGTGCGGCTCTCCCGGGTGTAGGTGGCGGCTCCGGTGGCGATGTGCTTCTTCATGGCGACTCCCTCCGTCAGATGGTGGCTCTCCTCGACGTGGCCACGCCGCGGGTGATCTGCCGTCGCAGCGGCACCCCGAGCGGGAGCACCGCGCCGAAGACGAGGTGGTAGAGGAAGAGGACGCTCGGGGAGACGGTCTGCCAGAGGGCGTCGTTCGCCCACGGGACCACCATCCAGGTCATCACCAGGAAGACCATCAGCCCGAAGACGACGCCCAGGCCGACCGCAGCCGGCAGGGGCGCGCCGCGCGGTACCAGCGCCACGAAGAGCACGCCCCACACCGCCGAGATGGCGAGGTGCACCGCCGCGCCGATCACCGCCGAGGCCCCGCCCTGCGCCGTGGCCTGCCCCGCGATCGCAGCGTCCGCCACCCGGTGCAGCGGCCAGGTGAAGCCGAGGCCCGCCACCGCCGAGTGCACCAACGCCCCCAGCATCATCACCGTGCCCGCGAGCACGCCGGCCACAAGTCCCGGGACGACGATCTCCGAGGCGGTGCGGCGCCAGCCCGTGGGCTGTTCTTGAGTCTTCATGTCCACGACCGGAACGTTGGCGACGCGGCAGGAGGACGGCAGCGGCCGGCCATGCGGGCGCAGGATCGGGCGGTGGGGTGTTGCGGAGGGGACTTTCGGGGGCCCCCCGGGTCCAAGGTCGCCTGCCCCTCGGGTAGTCTTGCCGGCCGTGAACGCTCCCACGCGCCCGCCGACCGTCCTCGCCCTCTCCTCCTATTTCAAGGGCAACGCCTTCCTCGAGCGGTTCCGGGCCGAAGGTGCCCGGGTGATGCTCGTCACCACCGAGTCCTGCCGGTACGAGCCGTGGGCGAAGGAGGCGCTGGACGGGTTCTACGTCACGCCCTCGTTCGAGAACCGGCGGCACCTGGTGAACACGGTCGCGTGGCTCCACCGCGAGCGCCCGTTCGACCGGATCGTGGCGCTCGACGACTACGACGTGGAGGTGGCGGCGCACCTGCGCGAGCACTTCCGGCTGCCGGGCCTGGGCGACTCCGAGGCGAGGCTGTACCGCGACAAGCTGGCGATGCGGGTCCGCGCGCAGGCGCTGGGGATCCCCGTGCCGGCGTTCACCGGGATCTTCGAGCACGCGAAGGTGGACGCGTTCCTGCGCGAGGTGCCGGGGCCGTGGCTGATCAAGCCGCGCTTCGAGGCGTCCGCGGTGGGCATCCGCAAGGTGCGGTCGGCGGAGGAGGCGTGGGAGGCCATCCACGCGCTCGGGGACGAGCAGTCCTTCCACCTCATCGAGCGGATGATCGACGGCGAGATGTTCCACGTCGACTCGCTGGTGGCCGAAGGGAAGGTCTGCTTCGCCGAGGCCTCCGGCTACCACCGGCCGCTGCTCGAGGTGGCGCAGCAGGGCGGCATCTACGCCACGCGGATCCTCCCCCGGGAGGGCGAGCTGTCGAAGCGGCTGAAGGATTCGAACTGCGCGGTGCTGGAGGGGTTCGGGATGCAGGTCGGCGTCTCGCACACCGAGTTCATCGTCGGGCGCGAGGACGGGGTGCCGTACTTCATCGAGACCTCGGCGCGGGTGGGCGGCGCCAACATCGCCGAGATGGTCGAGGCCGCGACCGGCGTGAACCTCTGGAGCGAGTGGGCCGCGTTGGAGCTGGGCGGGGAGGGCGCGCCGTGGAAGGCGCCGGTGCTGCGGGAGGACTACGCGGGCGTGGTCATCTCGCTCGCGCGGCAGGAGCGGCCGGACACGGCTTCCTTCGATGATCCCGAGATCGTCTACCGGGTGGACCGGAAGAACCACGTCGGCTTCGTGGTCCGGTCCCCGTCACCCGAGCGGATCGACGCCCTGCTCGAGCAGTACCGCGCGCGGATCCAGCAGGAGTTCCATGCCGCCCTGCCTCCTGCGGACCGCGCGACGGCGTAGTGCCTGAAGTCGCGGGCTTCAGCCCGCGGAGTCGTGGACCTCGGGAAGCCACAACGACGAGAGGTCGAGCTCGACGGCCTCGAACGGCTCCGCCCGTACCCGGTCGTCGTGCGAGCAGGTCTCCAGGATGACCCAGCGACCGCCCTCGAGACGCAGGACCTCCAACGTCTTCAGCTGCGGATCGATGAGCCACGCGGACCGGACATCCGCACGGGCGTAGCGGTGCAGCTTCAGCTTCCTGTCCAGGACCGCGGTGGAGGCGGAGAGGACTTCGCACACCCAGTCGGGCGCGAGCGTCACGTACGCGTCGCGCGGGTAGACGGCCATGCGCTCCTGACGCCACCCCGCGAGGTCGGGAACGAGCACGTCGTCTCCGAAGTGCAGCTCGGGCTCGTGCACGATCCACCAGCCTCCCGGGCCCCGGATGCCGCGCTGGAAGGGGCCGATCAGCTCGTAGCCGAGGTTTGAGGCAGCGAACGTGTGCGGGCCCGCCGGACGAGGAGAGGCGAAGAGCTCGCCGTCGATGAGCTCTCCCGTCAGGTGCTCGGGAAGCCTCTCCAGATCCTCGTAGGTCGCGCGCCGCGGTTCCCGTTTCATGGCTCCTGCTCAAGGTAGCACCGAGCGTCATCGACGCCACGGCAGGGCCCGAGCCCTTCACCAGGGCGGAAGTCTGCTGGTGGCGACATCACCACCTTGGGTGGTGACATCACCAAAAACGGTGGTGACTTCACCAACATCCGTGGTGGCAGCCGCCACGGCCTCGGCGTGGATGGCTCAGCTCCCGAGGAACTCCGCCAGCGCGGCGACGGGGGCACCGGTGGGACGGCCAGCGGCCCAGTCGGGTGGGTTCAGCGCCACGCCCGAGATGTCGAGGTGCGCGAAGGGCAGGCCGCTCCCGGCGATCCCGGACGCCATGTCCAGGAACGCGTACGGGCCCTGGTGGCCGCGCGCGGTGTCCACGCTGGCGAGCCGGTTGGCGGAGACGAGGTCCTCGGCGGGGCTCTTCGGCGCGCAGAAGAGGTAGTCCTCGCGGCGCGGGCGGGTGAACTCGAAGGGTTCGCCCATGCGCTCTCCGGCGGCCTGCAGTTGGGCCAGTACGCCGACCTTCCGCGCCGCCGCGTTCTCGAGCGCCGCCACGCACGGGCCGAACGCGCGGTACGAGTGACCGGTCAGCGTCGCCAGGGTCATCAAGGTCGCGCCGGGCATCGTCTCCGAATCCGCGAGCGCGCGCTCACGCAGCGCACACAGGAGATCGGCCAGCACCAATCGCCCTTCTGCGTCGGTGTTGCCGATGCGCACCCGCATGCCGCTCCGGGCGCGGATGATCTCGTCGGAGACGAAGCTCTCCTCGCCGATGCTGTTGCGCACCCAGCCGAGCATCGCCACCACGCGCAGGCCGGGCACCTTCAACTCGGCCAGCGTGCGCACGAGGCCGGCCGCCGCCGCCGCGCCGCCCTTGTCGCGGCTCATCCCCGCCATCCCGCCGCCGGTCTTCAGATCCGCACCGCCGGTGTCGTAGGTCACGCCCTTGCCCGCGATGAGCAGGGTGCGCGTCACCGGCGAGCCATCTGCAGGCATCAGGTCCAGGGTCGTGATCCGCGGCGCGTGGCGCGCGACCGTCGCAGATGCCCGGCCCACCGCAGCGAGCAGTGGGAAAGCGGCGATGTCCTCTGAAGACGAGAGCGTGGTGACCTTCACCTTCAGACCGGTTCCGGAAGAGAAGGCCTCCTCGCACCAATCGGCGGCCTGCGGTGGGCTCAGCTCTTCCGGCCCTCCCACCGTGAGATCGCGCGCGAGAACGCGGCCTGCTTCCACTGCCTCGAGCCAAGCGCGGGTGCGCTCCTCCAGCCCGAGCACGGTCACCGACTGCAGCCCCGCGCCGGGACGCAACGTCGC
>CAZCWA010000267.1:0-7161 GCA_964502265.1 uncultured Myxococcaceae bacterium
GGCTTCCAGTGGCCGGCGCTGGACCCCTTCCTCTTCTGCGTCCACCACGACGACCACTACCCCGCGGGCAACGAGAAGCTGGGGCCGCCGTTGGAGTCTTTGGCGGGGCGCCAGCTCGGGCAGGACTTCCAGCTCAAGGACGGCTGGCGGATGTACCACGGCACCGAGGTCCCGGGGTTCCCCCACCATCCCCACCGCGGCTTCGAGACGGTGACCGTGGTGCGGCGCGGGCTGCTCGATCACTCGGACTCGCTGGGCGCGGCGGCGCGCTTCGGCGGGGGCGACGTGCAGTGGCTCACCGCCGGCCGCGGCATCCTCCACTCGGAGATGTTCCCGCTTCTGCGCCCGGATGCGCCCAACCCGGTGGAGCTCTTCCAGATCTGGCTCAACCTCCCGCGCACCGACAAGATGGTGGAGCCCTACTTCTCCATGTTCTGGAACCACGCCATCCCGCGCCACACCGATGCGGACGCGGGCGTGGAGGTGACGGTGGTGGCCGGCAACGTGGGCGCAGCCAACGCGCCGAAGCCGCCGCCCAACTCCTGGGCCGCACGCGACGAGAGCGACGTGGCGATCTGGACCGTGCGGATGGCGCCCGGCGCCGCGTGGACGCTGCCCGCGGCGAGGCGGGGCACGAACCGGGTGCTCTACTTCTTCAAGGGCAACGGGCTGGAGCTTGCGGGACAGAAGATGCCGGCCTCGCGCGCCATCCAGCTTCGCGCGGACCTCGAGGTCCCGCTGCGCGCGGGCGACGAGGAGCTGGAGCTGCTGCTGCTGCAAGGCCGTCCCATCGGTGAGCCGGTGGTGCAGTACGGGCCCTTCGTGATGAACACCCGCGAGGAGATCGCCCAGGCGTTCAGCGACTACCAGCGCACCCAGTTCGGGGGCTGGCGGTGGCCTTCGGACGCGCCGGTGCACGGAAAAGACGAGGGCCGCTTCGCGCGCCACGCGGACGGGCGCATCGAGCGGCCCTCGTAGGGCTTCCGGTCGTTCAGGGCCGTCTAGAAGCGGCCGCCGATGTGCAGCAGGCCCGAGTAGCGCCCGTCCCCCGCGCCGCTGTCGACGGGGCTGAACTCGTCGTCGAACAGCATGTCGTAGTTGAAGCGCAGGTCCGCGGTGAGGCCGCCGAGGTTGGACTTCAGGCCCACACCGAGCGGGACGGAGCCCGAGGTGTCGTCCTGGAAGCCGAGCTGGCCCTCGCCGCCGCGGAACGTGTACCGGTCGATGCCGATGCCCGCCATCGCGTAGGGCTGCACCACCGGGGTGGGCGCGGCCACGTTCACCGCGGCGTGGCCGCCGTTGCGGACGAGGTCGAAGCCGCCGGTCGCGCCCTGGTCGCTGCCGGCGAAGCTGTTGTCGAGCTCGTTCACCGCGCCCGAGTACCCGAGCTCGAAGCCCACGATGCGCGTCGGCTGTCCGCGGGCCACCACGCTCCAGCCGAGGCCCGGATCCACCTCGCCCCGGAAGCCGCCGAGGTAACCCTCCACACCGCCGCCCAGCATGATGTCCAGCCCGCGGCTGTCGCTGGGCGCGCGCGCCGTCCGGGTCTGCTGCTCCTCCTGCTCGATGATCACCGCCGTCTCGTCCTCGTCCCACTGGGACATGCCCGAGCCGGTCCCGCTCTGGGCGAACGCAGGGGAGGCCAGAAGCGCCGCCGCCGCTGCCCCCGCCAGGAACGTCTTCCTCTTCATGTTTTGCCTCCTGAGTGTGCTCAAAAATGGATGTAGGGGCGGCCGGGCCCGGGAGGAAGCCGGGCAGCCACGGACGCTTCCGTGACGGCACGGTGAGCACACGGACCCATCGCGCCCCAGGGTGCGGTGCGGCCGGGCGTGTCGTGCGGCAGACGGGCCGGCTCGTTCCGGCGGACAGCTTGCGGGCGTGGCGCGGCGCGCCAGATTCGCGGCCCGTCGTTCGTAGTCCCAGGAGGTCGAACCGAATGAAGCGCTTGGTGACCGCAGTGTCCGCCGTGGCCGTGCTGATGTCCTTCAACGCCCTCGCCCAGAGCCCGCCGTCGCAGCCGCCGGCGAAGCCGGGCGCACAGGCGCAGGAGCAGGCGAAGCAGACCGGCATCCAGCTCCCGCCCGAGGAGCAGAAGTTCGTGCAGATGATGCACGCCAACAACCAGAAGGAGATCCGGCTCGGGCAGCTCGCGGAGCAGAAGGCGCAGAACCAGCAGGTGCGCGACTTCGGGAAGAGGATGGTCCAGGACCATCAGCAGGCGGACAAGCAGCTCCAGCAGCTCGCGCAGAAGCAGAAGTGGCGCATGCAGGAGCCGCGGCCCCAGAACGCCCGCGAGCGCGCCAGCAAGCAGTACGACGAGGCGCTGGAGGCGAAGCTGCGCCAGCTCGATGGGGCCGCGTTCGATCAGGCCTTCATGTCCGCGATGGTGGCGGACCACGACGAGGCGGTGGCCAGGTCGGTGATGGCGCAGTCGCAGTACCAGAACCCGGAGCTGGTCCAGATGATCGGCCAGATGACGCCGAAGCTCGCGCAGCACCGGGAGGAGGCGTACCGGGTGCTCGGGCAGATCTCGGCCCCCTCGCAGCTCGGGGTGGGCGGCGCGGGCGGCATGGGCTCGGGGATGGAGATGGGCGGCACGCAGGAGGGCAGGCGGGCGCCGATGCGCGGCGGCCAGGACTCCACCAACCGCGAGGGCACGCTCTCGCCCAGCCCGGGGACGGCGCCGGACGCGCGGGGCGGCCAGCACCGCTAAGGGTCGGCGAGCGGGAGTGACCAAGGCTCCGGGCCCAGAGTGGGTGCCGGGGCCTTTTTTCTCGCTTGCGCCCGGCCGCGCGCGAGGGTCTAGGGTGGCGGCATGGCGAAGGAGATCGTGATCTGGCCGGACAAGGTCCTGAACACCGCCACCCGCCCGGTGACGGAGTTCGGTGACGAGGCGCTGGGCCCCCTGTTCGACGAGATGCTGGCCTCGGTGCGCGAGGCGGAGGGCATTGGCCTCGCGGCGAACCAGATCGGCGTGCCGATGCGGGTGGCGCTGGTGGGGCGCGGCGACGGGACGTTCCTCGAGGTGGTGAACCCGACCGTGCTGGAGAAGCAGGAGAAGGTCAGCCTGCGCGAGGGCTGCCTCTCGGTGCCCGAGGAGTGGGAGCAGTGCCCGCGGTTCAAGCGGGTGAAGGTCCGCTTCCAGGATCGCCACGGCGAGTGGCACGAGCAGGAGGCCGAGGGCCAGCTCGCGCACGTGTTCCAGCACGAGATCGATCACCTCGATGGGACCGTGTACGTGATGCACCTGTCGGCGTTGAAGCGCGGGCTCATCCGGGAGCGGATGGAGAAGCTCAAGCGGTACCTCGCCCAGCAGAAGCAGCAGAAGGCGCAAGGCGGAGAGGGATAGGCGCTTGGAGATCTTCCGCGAGTTCACCTTCGAGGCGGCGCACCGGCTTCCCAACGTGCCCGAGGGCCACAAGTGCGCGCGGCTGCACGGGCACTCCTACCGGGTGGCGGTGCAGGTGCAGGGGCACATCGGCGCCACGTCCGGGTGGATCATGGACTTCGCCGAGATCGATCAGGCGTTCGCGCCGATCAAGGCGAGGCTCGACCACTACTACCTCAACGAGATCGAAGGGCTGGAGAACCCCACCAGCGAGCACCTCGCGCGGTGGATCTGGGAGCGGCTCAAGCCCGCGCTGCCGCAGCTTGCGCAGGTGACGGTGCGCGAGACCTGCACCTCCGGCTGCATCTACCGCGGCGAGGACTGAGGACGCTCACCCCTCGCGCTATTGCTATTCGCGAAGGAGCAGCCCGCCGTCGACGGTAAGTTCGGTCCCGGTGGTCCACGGCGCGCAGAGCAGGTGGAGGACGGCCTGCGCGATCTCCTCGGGACGACCCAGCCGCCCGAGCGGGTGCAGCGCACGCAGGGACTCGGCACGGCCCTTCACCATCTCGGTATCCACCACACCGGGCGAGACGGCGTTGAAGCGCACGCGGCGGGGTCCGTTGGCGCCTGTGAGCGCGAGGGTCTTCATCACCGCCAGCAGTCCCGCCTTGGACGCGCTGTAGACCGCGCTGGTGGGGACGGGCCGGTGGGCGAGGGTGGAGGAGACGAAGACGGCGCAGCCGCCGGGCTCGAGCACCTCCAGCGCCTGCTCCCCGAGGCGCAGGGGCGCCACCAGGTTCAGCTCGAGCTGCGCGCGCAGGGCCGCTTCGTCAATCGCGCCCGGTGGCTGGTGGACGACCACGCCGGCCGAGTGCACCAGGCCATCGAGCGATCCGCCGAGGCTCTCCCGCGCCCGCGCCAGCAGGCCGTCGCGGAACGAAGGGAGGGTGACGTCGCCGCACAGCACCTGGACTTGCTCTTTCGGCCATGAGGCAGCGAGGGCGTGCAGAGGTTCAGCGCGACGGCCGCAGATCGCGACCTGTCCGCCGGCCTCGAGGATCGCCTCCGCCACCGCGCGACCGATGCCGGTTCCGCCGCCGGTGACCAGCACCCTTCGCGCGCCGAGCGGAGGGAGCCTCGGGGCAGGGCTCACGATGGGGTTCCGCCTTTGTCCCGCGGCTCGGCGACGCTCACGGTGGCGGGGGCGGGGTAGTATGGCCGGCCCTGCACGGGCACGAGGCCACCTTCGGGCGGGTCCACCTCCACCTCGTCGTGCGGAATGAAGGCGGGCCGGTCGACGCAGAGCACGGTCTGCTCCACGCCGGTGGGGTTGTCGTAGCGGTGGGGAAAGCGGTGCGGCCAGCGAAGGCCGGTGCCGGCGGGGATGGGCCGGCCCTGCAGCAGCAGGCCCTGCCCGAGCACCAACTCGCTCTCCTCCATCTGCCGGTGCTCGTGGGTGACGATGGTCCCGCCCGGCTTCACCCGCAGGCGGTAGATGCCCACCTCGGGGTCCTCGTAGACGATGTCCACCCGGCCGAACGGCTTGCGCTCCTCGCCGAAGGTGTACTCGTCGGCGCGGCGGTGGACGGTGAGGGACGCGGTGCCCACGTCGGGGAGCGCGTCCGGCTTGCACAGCCGCAGGGTCACCGCCTTCACCTGCGCGCGGTTGCCGTCACCGGTGGGCGGCGAGAGCACGTAGCGGCACAGCGCGTCTGCCGCGGTCTCCAGCAGGAGGAAGGAGCAGGACTCGAGGAGGAAGCGCAGCTCGCCGGAGAGCCGCGCGTAGTCCACCGTGTGCGAAAGGCCGCCCTTCACCGCCGCGCGCGCGTCGAGGAAGAGGGCCGCGTCCAGCTCCAGCGGCTGCACCCGCCCGCGCTCGTCCGGGTAGACCCCCACCACGCAGTCCACGCTGAGCCCACGCAACTCCACCGCGTCCAGCGGACGGCCCGCCTCGTCGAGCGGCCACGGGCCGCCGTGTATCGCGGAGTCGCTGCGCCGCCTTGGATGGGGAGAGGCCATGGTCAGAGCACCCGTTCGTCGAGTTCGACGCTCACCGGGCAGTGATCGCTGCCGCGCACGTCGGGGTGGATGCCGGCGCCCTTCACGAAGGGCATCGCGCCGGGGGAGGCGAGGACGTAGTCGATGCGCCAGCCGATGTTGCGCTCGCGCACGCCGAAGCGCTGGCTCCACCAGGAGTAGTGGCCGCCGTCCTTGTGGAAGTGCCGGAAGGTGTCGCACCAGCCAGCCTTCAGCCAACGCGCGAGTTCGCGGCGCTCCTCGGGGCGGAATCCGGAGGTTTGCGCGTTCTCCTTCGGCCGGGCGAGATCGATCTCCTCGTGTGCGGTGTTGAAGTCGCCCACCACCAGCACCGGCTCGCCGGCCGCGCGCAGAGGCTCGAGCCGGTCGTAGAGCCGCTTGTAGAAGCGCAGCTTGAAGGGGATGCGGCTGAGGTCGCGATCCTTGCCGTTGCCGTTGGGGAAGTACGCGTTGACCACGGTCAGCTTGCCGTAGCGCGCGATCTGCAGCCGGCCCTCGGAGTCGATGGTGCGCACCCCGAGCGAGGTCTCCACCGCATCCGGCGCCTCGCGCGAGAAGAGCCCCACGCCCGAGTAGCCCGGACGCTCCGCCGCCACGATGTGGTTCTTCCAGCCGCGCGCGCCGACGAGTTCCTCCGGCACCGCGTCCAACGGCGCACGCACCTCCTGCACCGCGACCACGTCCGCCTTCGAGCCCTGCAGCCACGGCAGAAAGCCCTTCCGGTGCACCGACCGGATGCCGTTCACGTTCCACGAGACGATCCGCACGGCGCGACTCTATAGACGAATGGGTTTGCTTCGGGTGGACGTGAAGCCTGGCCGGCTGCCCTGCGCGGAGGCTGCGCTTTGGGGTTCACTGCGCGTGGTCGAGCGCGAGCCCCTCCGCGTCGAGCTGCACCAACGCCCGCTCCGCTTCGGCGTGCCCGGGATCCAGCTCCAGCGCCGCCGCGTAGTCCGCGCGGGCCTCGGCGTACCTGCGCTGCTCGGCCCGCGCGTGCCCCCGGTACGTGTGCACCCAGGCCTCCTTCAGCCCGTCGTCTATCGCCCGGGTGAGCGCCGCCTCTGCCGCCTGCGCCTCCCCACGATCGAGCATCCACGCCCCGAAGGACGCGCGCCGCTCGGGCGTGGGCTCAGCCTCCACCGCCGCCGCGTACGCCGCCTCCGCGTCCTCCACGCGGTCCTGCCCGTCGAGCAGCTCCACCAGCAGCGCCAGGCCCTGCATGTCCGTGGGATCCTGCTCTACCCGCGCCCGGAGCGACTCCTCGCTCTTGCGATCGCGCGCCGCCAGCGCGTCCCGATGGGCTTGGACTACCACGTCCGCCTTTTCGTAATCCCCGGCCGACTGGTAGGCCCGCTGCAGCTCCCGCGCGAGCTTGCGGTTTGCCGGGTCGCGGTCGAACTGGTGCTGCAGCTTCGTTCGGGTGAGGCGCTCGGCGTACTCGGCGCGGTGCTCGCCCGGCGTGCGCTGGGTGAGGCTCCACGGCAGGCCCACCCCGAGGGCGAGCAGGATCGCTTGGGTGATCACCAGGTTGCGGATTTTTAGGCGGCCCGCCCGCAGCGCGTCCTGGCGCTCGTCCTCGTCTTCGGGGACCGGCCGGGTCAGGCGCGTGACGACCACGGTCTTCGCCACCAGGTCCGCGAGGCTTCGGCGATCCGGACGGGTGAAGACGAGGAAGTGCCCGAGCGAGGTGGCCGCGAGCAGCACCAGCGAGACGACGAGCAGAATCCCGCCCGCGCCGGAGGGCATCGCGAAGCGGAGCAGCCCCAGCCAACCGGCGATCACCGCGGCCACCA
>CAZCWA010000268.1:0-3308 GCA_964502265.1 uncultured Myxococcaceae bacterium
AGATGTGCCTGCAGGCGCACGAGAAGGTCGTGCTCGACGGCGGCCTCACCGACGAGCACGTTCACGACGCGGTGCGGATCGCCGCGACGATCAACGCGGCCGCGGTGGCGCTCGAGCTCGGCGCCTGAAGCGAAGCTGAACCGAAAGGCCCTTCTGCCCCAGTGGCGGGAGGGCCTTTTCTTTTGCCTGGTGGGCAGGCGGCCGGCCGGGCGCAGGGCTCCCGCAGGTTCCTCCGCCGCAGGTGGTGCGCAGGTTTTCCCCCGAAACGCAGCACGCACCACAACCGAGGGAGGGGACCTGATGAAGCTCACCCATAAGATCACCGTCGCGGCGCTGATGGCGGGCGCGCTCGCCTTCGCCGGCTGCCAGCGCACCAGCGAGGGCGTCCAGGACGACATGAACCGCGCGGGCGACGACGTGCGCCAGTTCGGCGGCGACGCGGAGAACCGGCTCGAGGAGGGCACGGGCGGCGCGGGGCGCGATGACGGGATGAACATCGGCGACAACGAGGGCGTGATCGACGACGGCGAGGGCCCGCTCGAGAACCCGGAGACGCGGCCCGGCGAGAACCCGGGCGTGATCAACGACGGCGAGGGGCCGGTCGAAGACAACTTCTAAGGCCCGTCGGTTCGGGACCTGAGAGGCCCCGCTCACCCTCCTGGGGTGGGCGGGGCCGTTTCCGCCGGATGAAGCGTGAGGGGCACAGGCTCCCCGAGCAGCTCCGAGAGATCGAGCGCGTCCATCAGCGCGTGCCCGTGCAGGTCGTTGTTGAAGTAGACCCAGCAGTGCCGGCGGTCGGCGCGGAGGCTCCGGGCCACCTTGCGAAGACCCTGCTTGCCGTAGCGCCCCTCGTACTTGCCGGTGGCGCCGTGGAAGCGCAGGTAGCGGAAGCCGCCGGTCAACCGCGGAGGCATGGCGGGGCAGAGGTCGTGCTCGCAGACCGCCGCACGGTGCGCCTCGAGCACGTCGAAGACCTCGTCGACGTACCAGGCGGGGTGACGGAACTCGACCACGTGGCGCAGGTGGCGGGGCAGCGCGTGGAGGAAGCGGTCGAGGCGCGCGGGATCCGGCTTGTTCATCTGCGGGGGGAGCTGCCACAGCACCGGCCCGAGCTTCGGCCCCAGCCGCTCGACCACGGCGAAGAACCGCTCGATGCCCTCGCCCGTCTCCAAGAGCCGCTTCATGTGGGTGAGGAAGCGCGAGCCCTTCACCGCGAAGACGAAACCCTTCGGCGATCCCTCGCGCCAGCCGTCGACGGCCTCGGGGCGCGGCAGCCGGTAGAAGGTGTTGTTCAGCTCCACGGTGGCGAAGACCTTCGCGTAGTGCTGCAGCCAGGCCCGCTGCGGAACGCCTTCGTAGAAGAGCCGCGCCCAGTGCTTGTAGACGAAGCCGGAGGTGCCCAGATGAACCGCCACCCCACGAAGGTGGGCAGCCTCTCCTCCCGCCGGCAGCCCGATCGCGCCTGAGGACCCTCGCGGGGTCGCAGGGCCGCCTGCCCGGCGTGGGCGTCGGCGTGTGCGCTTCAGTGCGGCGGGTGGGTGTCCGGGGCGCGCCGGTTCCCGCTCTTCGGATCATGGTTCTGGTGCGTCTCCTCGACCTCGGCGCGGATGAGCTCGGTCTGCTCCTCCACCTTCGTCTTCTCGCGGCGCACCAGCGCCTGCAGCTCGTCGACGGACCAGAAGAGGACGCGGAAGAAGGCGGCCACCACGGTGACGAGGATCGACGCGAGGAACCACTCGATCACCCGCGAGAGGAAGCCCCACTGCACCGCCACCTGGATGGGATAGGTCCCCGTCAGCGGCACCAGCACGAAGGCCAGGTAGTGGGAGACGCAATAGGGACAGGAGACGAGGTAGCCCGCCCAGGTCTCCATCCCGCCGAGCCGGTCCCGCAGCGGCGCGAAGATCCGCTCCTTGGTGATGGTGTGGCTCATCCCCATCACCACCGCCGACACGAGAACGAGCTGCAGCATCATGGTCTCGAAAAGTTCCGCACCGTCGGACGCGCGCGCAAAAGCAAGGCGGGCCGCTCGCCTGCTGCGGGCGCGGCGACGACGGCTCGAAGCTCGACGGGAGGAGGGGCGGCGAGCACAATGCAGCCGCTTTGGATGGTCAGCGCACAGCTTCTGGCGGAACCGAGGGGGGCAGACCGCTGCGGGTGCTCGCGGTGGACGACGAGCCGGCGGTGACGACCCTCATCTCCCGCGTGCTGAAGAAGGAGGGCTTCGAGGTGCTCACCGCGGCGTCGGCAGAGGAGGGGCTGGAGCTCGCCCGCTCGAACCCGCCGGACCTGCTGATCGTGGACAAGAACCTGCCGCGGATGAATGGCTTCGAGCTGCTGCGGGAGGTGCGCGCGCTGCACCCCGACGTTCCCGCGCTGGTCATCACCGCCACCCCCGAAGCCGGCCATCCCCCCGAACGCATCGACGGGTATCTGGCCAAGCCCTTCCGCAGCCTGGACGCGCTGCGAACCGCTGTGACCGACGCGCTGGAGCGGCACCGAGCGGCGCGCGAACGTCAGGCGCTCAAGCTGCAGCTCGACCAGCTCCTCGCGCAGCTCCGCAAGCCGTAGCAGCGAGCGGCCGCGAAGACCGCGCGACGTGCGGTGACGCGGCAGCTAGGTTCGCCGCGCCATGAAGCCCTTCGTCATCCTCGGAGCAATCAACGCGTTCATCGCCGTGGCCGCGGGCGCATTCGGCGCGCACGGCCTCAAGGCGCGGCTGACCCCGGACCTGCTCGCCGTGTTCGAGACCGGCGCGCGCTACCACCTCTTCCACGCGCTCGGCCTCATCGCCATCGGCCTCGTCGCACACCTGCGGCCGTCCTCGCTGGTGAGCGCGGCGGGCTGGGCGATGCTGGTGGGGATCGTCCTCTTCAGCGGGAGCCTCTACGCCCTCGCGCTCAGCGGCGTGCGCGGCCTCGGTGCCATCACCCCGCTGGGCGGCGTGGCGTTCCTCGCTGGTTGGGCGCTGCTGGCCGCCGGCGTGTGGCGCGCGGGAACCTAGCGCCCCTCGATGAACCCTCCCAGCGCGTCGATGTAGCGGTCGAAGGCCTCGACCTGCGGCATGTGGCCCACGCCCTCCAGCTCCACCAGGCGCGAGCCGGGAATCGCGGCGGCGGCACGCCGGCCGAGCTCCGGGTAGTTGCCCATCTGCGGCGCGACCTCCGGCCTCGCCCACGCGCGGCCCACCGCGGTGCGGTCTCGCTGCCCGATGATGAGGAGCGTGGGCGGCTGGATGAGCGGGAAGTCGTCCACCACCGGCTGGGTGAAGACCATGTCGTAGGTGAGCGCCGAGCACCACGCCACGC